>JAYURK010000001.1:0-6889 GCA_043756235.1 Ferruginibacter sp.
TTGATGCGTCGAGATATTTATAGGCGTTGCGGTTTTTAGAGAATAATTTGCCCACATTGGGGCATATCACCTTCATATATAAATTGTAAATGCTTTTTATGCCTGGCATTTTGGGTTGGCTGAATTCCAGTACTACTAATTTCCCTCCGGGTTTCAGCACCCTTTTAATTTCACTCAGCCCCTTTTCTAAATGCTCAAAATTGCGCACTCCAAATGCCACAGTTACCGCATCAAACGCATTGTCTTCAAAATTTATTGTTTCGCTGTCGCCATTTAACAACTCTATAGTTTTTTCCAATCCTGCTTTTTTAATCTTCTGCCTGCCTATTTCCAGCATACCATCACTAATATCTATGCCAAAAATTTTATCGGGTTGCAGCAGGGCGGTTGCCATAATAGCAACATCGGCGGTGCCGGTAGCTACATCCAGCATTTTTTTGGGTTGTAAAGATGTAACTTGTTGGAGCGCTTTTTTTCTCCAGCGTATATCTATTCCTGCACTTAAAAAACGGTTTAAGAAGTCGTATTTAAAAGCAATATCATCAAACATTGCAGCCACCTGCTGCTTTTTACTATCGGTGCTTTGTTGGTCGGGCACCACGGTATCGTGTGCAAAATCTGTCATAAGTTGCAAAGATAACAGGTTTTTAGGTTTAGGGGTTTAGCCGTTGAGGGTTTAGGAATACTGTAACACCAAACCGAAAACAACAAACTAACTCTATCTTTGCGCCATGCAAATTAAATGGGCCAAATATGTTATCAGCAGCCCCGATTATACCAAATGCCCACCGGCAGATAAACCTGAATATGCTTTTATTGGCCGCAGCAACGTAGGCAAATCTTCCTTAATAAACATGTTGTGCAATTTTGAAAAGTTGGCTAAAACCTCATCAGCTCCGGGCAAAACACAACTCATTAATCATTTTGTAATAGAATCTTCATCTGCTGCCACGGCAGAAACTGCAGAAATAAAAAAAGCTAGTTGGTATATAGTGGATTTACCGGGTTATGGTTTTGCAAAAGTAAGCCAGCGCAGCCGCCGCCGCTGGGAGCAAATGATTGAAAATTATTTACGTAAAAGAGAAAACTTAACCATGGTTTTTGTATTGATTGACAGCCGCCACTCGCCACAAAAAATTGATCTGGAATTTATGGAACAATTAAAAAAATGGGAAGTACCCTTCAGCATCATCTTTACAAAAACCGATAAAGAAAGCCAGAGCATTGTAAGTAAAAACATAAAAGATTTTTTTAGTGCTATGAAAAAAACTTGGCAGTTTTTACCACAGTATTTTACCAGCAGTGCCGTAAAAAAAAGTGGGCGGGATAAAATTTTGGCGTTGATTGAGGAGAAGAATAAAGAGAAAATATAAGTGTGTCAGATTTACTATCTGCAATTTTTAGTTACAGACTCAACTAATAAAAAAAACACAAATTTAATTCACCACCTTGTTAGCACAACTGCTGCTGGCAAAGGCTTCTGGTTTCGCTTTAAAGGCAAAGCCCATTCCTAAAATGTAACCCATGGCTTCCCGTAAGGCTTCGTTACTTTTAAATTGAGGATTGGTATTAATGTCGGCATGCACTTCCATATCAACATTATACTCGGTAAAAAGATTGCAGAGCTCATAAGCAATTTCAATACTTTTTGCAACTTCTACCAGCATCCTTTCTTTAATGCTGTACTGCTGTAACGACTTTTCGTTGTGTATAAACATAAAGCCCCCATGACCTTCACGTAAAAAAACAATTACTGTAGCAAACTCTGTGTCTTTTCCTTTTACCTGGCTGTCGGTGCCAATACAAACCTTTAAATGAAAGCCAGCTGCTGTTTCTCTTTTAATGGCATTTTCAACAGCATCTTTAATGGGAAGTTGAATGGGATCTCCGTTAAATTTTCTCCATAACATAAAAATGGGTTTTTTAAAGTTACTGAAAAATGTAATACTAAAAGCCCCTAAATCCCCTAAAGGGGACTTTGTAACAGTTTCTTAATTTTCAACATAATTAAAAAAAGAGAGCGTAAACTATGATAATAGAACTGAGTTCTGAACTTTTAAACTCTTCGAAAGCCCCTTCGGTGAAACGGGGGCACACAAAAAAGGGCCAGCCCCTAACGCTGACCCTTAACTTACACATGAATCTACCTTACTGTTTTATAATTCGTTCTGTTTGTCTTTTGTTATTGCTGATTAATTGAATGATATACATGCCTTTTGGCTGATTATTAATATTTACATTATTGATGCCTGTTGCACCATTACCGGCAGCGATTACACGACCATTAATATCGAGTAGCTGGTATAGATAGGGTACTGCTGCATTAACCGTTATTTCGCTATTTATAAACGAGGATACTTTAAATTTATTATCATTTTCGCCTGCTGATTTTAAACTAATTGCATTAGAATACATGGATTGATCCAGCACAGAAGTAACTTTTAAACGATAATACAATACACTGTTTTCAAATGGAGTGTACGTAAAGTTTTTTGAGGTTCCTGCAGTTGCTGTAAGTGCAGTGTAATGTATACCATCGGTAGATTTTTCTATGGCAATTGTTTTAACAGGTTCATCTGCCACAATGTTCCAGCCTAAATTATGTTTGCCGTTTTTAATATTGCCGGTTAGTGTTACATCGTGTATGGGTAATGCACCGGTAACACCACTTAAAGTATACGAGCCCAGACTGCCATATTCTCCCACATTTACATTCCCGCTGCCATCTATTTTTATAAAATAGGTACCGGAGTTTAAAACGGTATCAATAGTAATTCCCATAGATTGTACAGGGTTATAAGTATTAATAAGTGTACCGGCTGTATTATAAATTTCAAGTTTAATATCAAGGTTGGCGCCACCGTTATTTGCTGCCACATTAAAAGGAGTAGCTGTTAAATGTAAAGCGCCGGTTTGCGAAACGCTTATTTTAAAAACATCTTTATCAGTGTTGGTAGAAATAATGCCTTCTTTTGTAAAATTACTACTGCCCAAATTTGTAGTGGTGCCATTCATCACTTCCGAAAAATCATCAGCCCTGTAGCCAAAGCCGTTTAAAGTAGATATCAATGAAAGGTTGTCCTGCACGTTAGTACAACCGTATGGCGTTGGCCCGTTGTTCCAGTTACTCATATTTTTATAATAACTGTTGCCCATAATTGGTGCCCAACTTGGTTCGCCTGTACCGGTACCGCTATTGTATTGCTCAATAGGCGTATTACAATCGGCACCATATTTAGATTGATGAGATAACCCTACGGTGTGGCCGCTTTCGTGTGAGCAACACTCGCCTACCATTTTAGGACTGTTAGGGCCAAGGCGGTCGGAGAAAACAAATCCCGGTGTATCATCGCCCCAGGCAAAAGATCCTATATAAGCTACACCACCAACTCCAGGGTACCAGGCACTGGTAGGTGTAATAATAATTCGCATACGCTTATTTAACTGCGCTGCTAAAAAAACTGTTGAGTCTGTAGTAATATTAATATCAAATGGCCGGTAATCTTCTGCTGTGCGGTTAAAAGCTTCTGTAATTTGTGTTGCTGTCATTGCCGCAGGTGCACAGCTAAGTGGTGCTCCGTTGTTCCAAACAGAACTATTAACTAAGTGGCCATCAAAATCTAAAAAGATAACGGAAGCTGCGCCGGGTAAACTGTTAAGTTTGGGCACTGCAAAGGCGGCAACAGAAAACATTAGGGCTAAAACTAATGCTATAGGGGTACATAGTTTTTTCATAATTGTAGGATTTGGATGTGTAAATTTTGAATTTAATAATAACCAGGGATTGCTAATTGTGACTGCAATCCTGTATAACTGTATCGGTTTCTATTTTTATAAATTGATAAATATTGTTGGCATCTTTTTTAAGTTCATAACCATCAAAATATTTTTTATTGATGATGCGGCCAATGTAAGTGATGCTTTTATCGGCATTCGTAATTTTAGACAGGGAAAAAATGGCATCGCCAAAAGCCGCCGATTTAATGATTACCGATTGCAGGTTACTATACTTTACCACATTGCTGGTAACCTTACCATCAAACAAAAAGTTATCTGAAAAAGATAAATTTACGTTTTGATTTGCAGCTGCAGTAAATGCTTTACTTAACTCTGCTTCGGTACAAATAATTTTTTGGGGAAAGCTGCTGAACATTTTTGGTTTGGCGGCGGATGCGTTTTGAGCAACAGCGGTTGCTGAGCTTAGGGCAAACAGCAGGGCCATAGTGAGGGTAACACAATTTTTCATAGTAAGGATTTTTTTTGTCTTAAGTTGA
Source organism: Ferruginibacter sp. (assembly GCA_043756235.1). Taxonomy (GTDB): domain Bacteria; phylum Bacteroidota; class Bacteroidia; order Chitinophagales; family Chitinophagaceae; genus Ferruginibacter. The sequence goes on from JAYURK010000001.1 coordinate 4,275, forward strand.
TTGTTATATCATCTTCTGACTTTGAAAACGCAGTACTTTCCCTTTTATTACTTTACAGCCGAAAAATTAGAATTTATAGAATAAAAACTACAACATATGGCAGTTTTTAATACTGCCCGGTACTTAAAAGCACCAAAGTACAGGCTTCCACCGGCTCTATATTATTTTTATTGGCCAGCAATTCCAACGCTTCATTTTCGGTACCCGGATTAAAAATTATTCTTTTAGGATGAAGCGATAAAATATATTCGTAATACTCTTCCTGATTTTGTGGATTTAAATAAAGTGTAACTGTATCAATATCCTCAAACATTTTTTTTTCGGTTTCAATGGTGGTATTGCCAATATTACCCTTTCTTTTACCCAATGCTGCTACAGGATGATTAAAGGCCGTTAATTTTTTAACCGCCATATTGCTGTACCTGTCCGGGTTTACCGAAGCGCCTATTACTAAAGTTTTTTTTGTTGTCATAATTAAAATAAAAATCTTTTTTTTATTTCCGGGGTAGGTATCATGCACTCGTCCCTTACACCAAACCATTTATACCTGTTTTTTGCAATCCAGTTATAAACGGCATCTCTTATAAATACCGGAACAATAATGAAGCCATAAAATATTGGCCACAATCCTTTTAAATGCCTGGCTACTTTAAGGGCGGCAGTAGATCGGGTATAAGCTTTTCCATCTTGTATAAATACAAATGATTTTACATCTTGTGCCGGTAAACCATACTGGCGTAAATATAACCGGCCTTTAGGCGATTGAAGGGGTACAAATTGTATTACAGCACGTGGATCTTTTTTAATAACAAATTTTACAATGCTGTTACATAAATTACAAATGCCATCAAATAAAATTAGTGGTTGCTGCTTCATAGCTCGGGTAAAGTTACACTTGATTTTTTGTATGCTGCTATTGAATAATTTACTGATCCGTTAAAATATTTTTAAGGGCATCATCAATTGCAGCATATTTAAATTGATAACCCGACTGCAATAATTTTTCAGGGATAACCCAGCGGCTTTTTAATACCAGTCCTGTTTCGGTTTTAATAAATACAGCTCCTATTTTTAAAAGCCATGTTGGTGTGGTTAAACCCAGCGGCATTTTCATATATTTTCTAAATGCCTGCATTAATGTTTTATTAGTAACCGGGTTAGGTGAAGCTGTATTATAAACGCCGCTCAATTCCTTATGTTGCTGTATAAAAATAATAATACCAAACAAATCTTCAATGTGTATCCAGCTAAATATTTGGTTACCGCTGCCCTGTTGGCCGCCCAAACCAAAGCGCACCAAATTTTTTATGGGCTGTACAACGCCGCCATCTTTACCTAAAACAATGGCCATGCGTAAGGCAACCTGCCGGGTATTTTGTAATTTAAAATCGAAAAAAGATTTTTCCCAATTAGTAGCAACATTAACTGAAAAGCCCGAGCCAATTTCACCAGTACTCTCCGTCATTGGCCTGTCTTGTGCATGGCGGTAAATGGTGGCGGTGCTGGAGTTTATCCAGAGCGGTGGCGGATTTTTGCATTGCAATATCGCTTCACCCAATATTTTAGTGGTGTTAATTCTTGAATCAAAAATTTCTTTTTTATTTTTTTCGTTGTACCTGCAATCAACCGATTTACCTGCAAGATTTATCAGCATTTCGGCATTTTCGAGTGCAGTAATTATTGCAGTTGAATTATTCCAGTTAATATGATTGGGTTGCCTGGAGATTATGATTACTTCGTAACCTAAATCAATAAATTTTTGGGTAAGATATTTTCCTGTAAAACCTGTGCCTCCGGCGATGATGATTTTTTTGTTCATGATTTTACAAGATAAAAATTAAAATTATAAAACGGTATAAAAGCCAGGTGTAAGACAAATACAACGGCAACTGAAGTTCAGCAACTACTTTTTTATGAATAAAAAACATTATTCCAACAACAGTAAAAAAACAGATAAGGTTGATAATGTCATTACTCTTAAAAAAATGATTCGCCAATAATAAAGGCCATAGTAAAGCTGATCCTATTAAAGAAACTAACAGCATATGAAAATAATAATCCAATTTCTTTTTCCGAGTCTGTTTGTAAATAAAAAAGTATTGAAAGACTATCATTCCTATAACCATCAACAACTCAAACCGCCAATTGTATTTAATTGCAATAAGATGTTGAATTAATTTTGCATATTGACTTAGAGTAAAAGCTATTATTGCAATGCAGAAAAGTATTGCTACAATTTTAAACGGTGAGGAACTTATTAATTTTTTCATTTATGATTTATCAAAATAGCCCATTAAATTTGAAACAAACAATAAAATAAAAATTACAGCAAAGGCTACAAACATGGTGTTCATTAATACTTCGCCAATTTTAAATATTCTTTTTTTAGGAATTTCGTACATGGGGTAATATGCAAATTGTGTAATTAGTTTTCCCGTCCAGTATGCAGCAATTAAACCTGTCAGTGCAACTGCAAGGCCGCTTTCGTTTTTTAGATCGCTGGTAAATAAAATGGAGATAAGGCCGAAGGAAAAATTTAAACCCTGGATATAACGTCCATAAGTTTTTGCAATTTCCTGGTTAAGCGGTTTTAGTTTTTTAATATCATTGTACCA
>JAYURK010000002.1:0-2486 GCA_043756235.1 Ferruginibacter sp.
GCGAAAAAATAAATGGCATTAATATAGCCGGCACCGGCAACCTGAATGATTACAGCATCAATGGTATTTCGCTGGGCTATGTTGGACAAATAAATTCGAGGGTTAATGGAATTTCTGCTGCTGCTTTTGTTAATTATGCAGCCATACATAAGGGAATTCAAATGGCGGTATTTTTTAATGATGCCTATATCATGCAGGGACTTCAAATTGGAATATTCAATGCAAGTAAACATACAAAGGGTGTACAGCTTGGTATCTGGAATAAAAATGAAAAAAGAAAGTTGCCAATAATAAACTGGAACCTGTAGAAAAGCCGGACTGGGGAATGCTGACTCGTCTAAAATTGGTGTGCGGCAACAAAAATCCCCTGTGTTAACAAGGGATTTTAAATTAATTTATTGGTGTGAGTTTACAGTCCGCTGAAATTTAAACCAATCTGCACCAGCTTAACATCGGCCGCAACCCCATCTTTAAAAATATTATTAAACTGATAGCTGCCAAATAAAGAAAAATTGCCGTAACCAACCCTTGCTGTTGCGGCCAGGCGTGTTGAGTTAAAATAGGCTTTACCGGTTTCTTTTGCAGTGTAACTATTTAAGGTGGCGCCATTTTTATCTAATAATGTTTTTCCTTTGGTATGCACATTTAACAGTGTACCAACTTTAACCCCAATTGCAAATTTTATACTTTTCATTTCGTTTAAAGGATCAAGGGTATAGCGCAGTTCCAATGGAATTTCCAGAAAAGCAGTTGTGAGCTTATATTTTTTAAAATGATTTATACTATCAACATTAATAAAAGGTAGTTTATTTGATTTTGCCTTAATATCAACTACTGTATTTTTAAAATACATATTACTGGTACCAACGCCTACACCAAACGCAACACTCCATTGTGGTGCACTTTTAAAACGCTGGTCAAGCATTACATATACATTCGCTCCACGGGCAAAGCCATTTATTCTTTTATCAATACTGTCAGGTGTTCCCATCCAATAGTCGCTGGTAAGTTGCAGCATTAAATGATCTCCGGTTCTGTTCATAAAGCCACCAACCTTCTTTTTTTCCTGTGCATTGGCCGCAAAAGTTGTTATCAGGGCAAAAACAATAAATAATATTTTCTTCATAATTAATTTTGAAGCTGCAAATTAACGGCAAATAATTTAATGAAGCGTTAAAATAAAGGAGCCTGGCTTTATTTGGAGGCACATTTATCAGCCGTTTTGTAAACAGGGGGGCTTAAAAATTGCGAACAAGGATAAATATTTTATGGAAACACCGATTTAAAAACGCATTTATTATATTTGCACCCTCATTCTTCATTTTAAGTTGAAGAACGGGCCTATAGCTCAGTTGGTTAGAGCACCTGACTCATAATCAGGTGGTCCCTGGTTCGAGCCCAGGTGGGCCCACAAAGCGTTCCGAAAAACACGGAGCGCTTTTTTAATAGTATGGCAGCAACTAAAAATATCATTTTCGATCTGGGTGGGGTTTTGCTTGATATTGATTATCAAAAAACCATTAGTGCCTTTGAAAATCTGGGATTAAAAGATTTTAAAACCATGTTTTCGCAGTTTAAAGCCGATGAATTATTTGAAAGATTAGAAACAGGACATATTATCGAAGCTGATTTTTATACCGCCATTAAACAAAGAACAGAAATACCGTTAACAAATGAACAAATTGAGGGTGCCTGGAATGCCCTTATTTTAAATTTCAGGGTTGATAGTCTTGTTTTTTTAGAAAATCTATCAGCCAATTATCAACTTTACATGCTAAGCAACACCAACAGCATCCATTTAAAATATTTTAAAACATTATTTACCACGCAAACCGGTAAACCCACGCTGGATGCGTATTTTATTAAAGCCTTGTATAGTAACGAAATAGGTTTGCGAAAACCTAACGAAGATATTTTTGAATTTATTTTACAAGAAGAAAACCTAAGTGCGGCTGAAACACTTTTTATTGATGATACATTAATCAATATTGAAACGGCACAAAAGCTTGGCTTTAAAACTCATCATCTTTTACCAACCGACAGAATAGAATTACTGGAGATTGATTCTATATAAATACTAACGGATTATTGTTTTTTTGCCAATTGAGCATTGCCAGTTGCCAATTTTTTTATCTACTTCACCTCCTCAAACTCAATATAATCTTCCCTGGCCGGTTTAGTAGGTTTTTCAGCAGGCGTATTAGCCTGCTGCTGTTGCTGATTAATATGATCATTCATCTTACTTTGCATTTCGCCCATTTTCTGCTTAACCTGTTTGGTTGTTCTATAAACAGGAATAATGAAATCGAAAATCAGCTTATAAACCAGGTACAGTACCAGCAACTCAAATATTACTCTAATTATGCCCATTGCACAAAGTTATTAATCTAACCCGTTGGCGGAGTTAATTAGCTAATGTATGCTTAACTCTGCCTACCGGTTGGTTGTTTATAAATTTATTTAAGAACTGTAAGATAGTTAACCCA
>JAYURK010000003.1:0-21332 GCA_043756235.1 Ferruginibacter sp.
TAAAGAAGGCGACAGTGTTGAGTTTGATTTGCAAGAAGGCAAAAAAGGAATGAACGCAGTTAATGTGGAAGTAGTAGGATAACACCTCGCTTTTAAAAACCTTTCAGGGCTGTACCAAAAGTGCAGCCCTTATTTTATGCAATTGATGATTAATTAAACCAGCTTTTTTGTTAAATTGATGCCACATTAATTGCAATATGCAGCGGTTGGCTATACATTTGCATCTATAAAAATTAAATTATAATAATGAAGAAAATTCTCACTTTAGCTACAGCACTTATAACCGGCTTAAGCTTGTTTGCACAAACTCAAACCAATAAAATATTGTTGGATAAAAATCAACAGTTAAAAATTACCGCCTCAGTTAAAGGTAATATTAGCCAGGAAATGATGGGACAATCGATGGAAACTGTAATGGATGTAAATACTGATAAGAACATTACTGTTAAAGAAGTTGCACCAAAAGATTATCAATTGGAAGGTATAACTACCCATATAAAAATGAACATGAGTGTAATGGGTCAGGACATGAACTTTGACAGCAATAACAAAGAAGATATGGCCGGGCAGATGAAAGATGCCGGTAAAGATATTAATGTGGTAAAGCCTTTGATATTAACAACCGAAGGTAAATGCCGGCCAGCTGTAAAAGCCAGCCCCGAAAAAACAGAAGATGCCGGCATGAACGAAATGATGCAGCAATTAATGGGTGGCGGTGCAGAAGAAATAGTAACAGAAACTTATTTTATGCTTATACCTGCCGGCAAAAAAGTAGGCGATAGCTGGTCGGACAGTGTAATCAATACCGGATCTAAAACCATTTGGAATTACAAGTGGGAATCTGTTGCAGATAATATTGCAGTTATTAAAGCCGTTGCAAAATCTACCATCAGCAGCACCATGAACACACAGGGCATGGACATGACATTGAATATGATTAATGATATGGATGAAGTAAGGAAAGTAAATTTAACCAGCGGTGTGGTTGTAAATAAAAACAGCACTGCAAAAATAAGTGGCACCATCGATGTAATGGGCCAGAGTGTACCGGTTAATGGAAATGTTACTACAGTGGTAAACGCTCAATAAAAAAATTACGATTTTATAAAAAAACCTTCCCAAATGCGGAAGGTTTTTTTATGCGTAAAACTTGTTCTGTTTACATCACTGTTTTATGCTTATTATAACCAGATTGAAGCGCATTAAAACCAAACGCTGTAATAATACAAATAACTGCAAGCATCCACCACAAATAATTATACCCCAGCCAATGCGCTATTTGTGTACCGCTTAAACTGCCTATCACCTGGGCAGTGCTCCAGGCCATGGTATATAAAGCCGCATAACTGCCACGGTTGGCAGCAGTAGTTCGGGCAATATAAAAACTATTCATAAAAGGCATACCTACAATTTCTGCAATAGTAACCATTACTATTACAGCCGATGCCAGCACAAACCCATTTGCCAAAGGTATGTTCAGCATAAAATAAGAGAGTGCCAGTAACAGGGTTCCGTACATCATCAATTTTGTATAAGCTATTTTACCTTCCAGCTTAAAAACAATAACCATTTCAAAAAATGCAATTATAATTCCATTCATTGCCATTATTAATCCAATCCAAAATTCATTTATATGCAGGCCTTCTTTAAAATACAATGGAACTGTGGTGAATAATTGAAAAAAGCATATGGCAAAAAGCAATACCAGTAAAGTAAAAATCATAAAGGTTTTATCGCGGAAAGGGCCTTTACTTTTTGCCATATTAGCATTAAGGGAATAATGCTGTTGCTTTACGGTAACTTTTGGCAAAAGGAGTACCAGCATAATACCAGCAGCAATATTTGTAAACCCATCTACCCAAAATAACAACTGGTAACTTACAGATATAAGCATGCCGGCCACTGCAGCACCAACACCCCAGCCTAAATTAATGGCCAGCCTGATTAATGAAAAAGACTGCGTTAAATTTTCTGGTTTACTGTAATGGGCAATTGCGGTTGAATTTGCCGGACGAAAAGATTCATTTATTAAACTTGTAAAAAATATGCAGATGCAAATGCTGAGGTAATTATCCATTTGCCCTAGCACAATAAACATAATACCACCGCCAAATAAAGCTGCAAATTGTAAATAATAAAATCCAAATTTATCACTCAGCCTGCCCCCAAAATATGCACCAACCAATGAGCCAACACCATAGATAGCTACCGCTAAACCGCCTTGTGTTTCTGTATAACCCCGGTGGTTACAGTACAGGGTCATAAAGGCTAATACCATTGTACCACTACGGTTAATAAGCATTACTATAGCCAGTAACCAAATGCGGCGTGATAAACCGCTGTATGCATTTTTGTATAAATTAATGGTGGATGATAACATAAAAAAGCGTTGCAAAGATATCTGTTTGCAACGCTTAAAAATATTTTACCAAAATTATAAATGCGCTAAAATTTCTTTTACAGAAGCCCGTTGCCTGTAATCAGGATTAAAGAAGGCATATTTTATTTTCCCGTCTTTACCAATAATATAAGTTGCCGGCACGGGTAAATTTGCGCCGTTTGCACCGTTAGCTTTGTCAAAATCAATACCGTAAGTTTTATATTGCCCAATAGTTTTTTCATCTACTGCAAAATTCACTTTATAACTTTTCATGATAGCCATATTTTTATCTTCAAGTATTGCGAAAGTTGCTTTAGTTTTTTCAACTGTTTTATTAATATTTTCCGGCGTTTCGGGTGTAACTGCAATAACACTTGCACCTTTGGCACTCACCAGCGATAAAGAATCATTTATTTTACTTAAATGTTTACTGCAATACGGACACCACTGACCACGATAAAATATTACCACTACATCACCTTTTTTTAATAGTTCTTTTAATTGTACTGGTTTTCCATCCTGATCCTTTGCAATAAAATCAGGAGCCACATCACCTGCTTTTAAACCTTCGGGTTTCATCGTTTGGGACTGTGCAAAAATTGATAATGCAAAAAAACATGACGCCAGCACTGTAATTATTTTTTTCATTGATGTATTTTTTTTAATGATTTATCAGCCGTTGCAATTTTTAAGCAGATTGGCAAATAATATACATCGTTTTATTGATTATAGTTTTCTGCTTTGGGCATTTGTGCAAAAGCAGTTCTAAAATTTTCCGAAGGAATTGCCAGTTTTCTTTTTACCGTATCCAGCCAGGCACCATCAACAGTAATGATGGCCGCAAGCGTATCGTTGTTTTTCCAAATTTCGCATACAAAACTCCAGCGGCTAAAATCTCCGGTCGCTTTTAATAGTTTTATTCTTATCTCAATTTCATCACCAAATTTTAATTCTTTTTTAAACACCGCTTCTTCCCGGAATAAAATAGGGCCAATTTGTGCTTCCTGCAAAACCTGCATGGTTATACCGTATTTTGCCAAAATAAGTAACCGGGCATTAGCACAGTAATCGTAATATTTACTATGCAGCACATGAAAATTAGGATCAATATCCGACCAGCGGATTTCTGCTTTTACTGTAAAGGTTGACATTCTTTTAAAATTATTTATCAAGATATTTTAATATTTCTACTCCCACTGCATCATTATCAACGCCGGTATTCGCCAATATTATTACAGCAGTTTTTGTTTTTTTATTTAAAGCTAAAAAACTTTTGTATCCACCAGTTTGCCCTCCATGAAATAATATATTGCCCCAACCCCAATTTTGAATAAACCAGTTTAAAGCAATTGTTTGCTGCCCTGCAGTAAAAGTAGGTTGATGTGAAAGTTCAACAGCTTTATTTAATTTTTCGTTGTTTGTTGCAAAATTTAATGATACAAATTTAAGCATATCTGCTGTGTTACTTCTTAAACAACCTGCAGCAGCTAATGCTTTAAAATCCCACTGGCTTTGTGGGATAATGCTTTCGGTATAGCCCTGCATAAATATTGCACTGTCGGCTTTCGTAATAAATTGTTTTGTAGCAATCATTAAAGCGTCTGAACAAATAACATTGGTAACCATTTTTTCATAAGGCATTTTATTTACTTTCTCCAGGATGTTGCCCAACAATCCAACTGCCAGATTACAATATTCAAATTTTTCTCCGGGCTTAAGGCTGCATGTTTAAGATATTCCATTAATTTTTTATCATCATAATCTTTGTAAGGATTTATCAAATCTGTTGCACCAAAATTGTCCGGCAGCGGTGGCAATCCTGATGTGTGATTGGCAAGATGAACAATTTTTAAAGTATCATTACCAAACTTTATTGCAGGAATATTTTTTGGCAGGAATTTATTTACCGGATCATGCAAAGCAATTTTTTTTTCTACAACTGCTTTTGCCAAAAGCAATCCAGTAAAAGTTTTAGTAATTGAACCTATCTCGTATAAATTTTCAGAATTTGGTAAAATGCCGTTTCCCTTTTTTGTTTCACCATAGTTATAATAATGAGTTTGTCCATTTTTTAAAACTCCAATACTTAACCCCACTGTTTTACTTTCAAACATAAATTTTTGCATTTCAGCATCTATTTTTTTATCTAACGCATCAACCAGTTTATTATCCGATTTAGTTTTTTTAAACTCCCCGGTTGCTTCTTTTTTATATGGTTGAAATAAAAAGGTTTCTATTTTCCCAGAAGAATCAAGACTCAAATACATCGACAGAATTGCTGCATCTGCAGTTACTTTATACTTGCTTACTCCTTTTTCAAATTTTTCAAATTCGCATAATTTAATTTCTCCCAATGTGAATAAATTATTTTCAGCAACGTTTTTAAAACTTTCTTCTGTTAATTGTTTTTTGAAACCTGATCCGGTTAAAGCATATAAACTATCAGCCTTTTGCTGATTAAAAAAATTAATGACTTTGGTTTTCATTGCATCAATTTTTTCTTTTTGTGTATCCTGAGAAAAAATTACGTTTATGTAAAAACTTAATGCGCTTATCAGAAATATTTTCTTCATTTTTTTAATTTATAAATTATCAGCGTTTAAAAGTCAGCTTAAGGCAGCAAAACTTAAAGCGTTTGCTCAGCGAAAAACAATAGAATACATTTAATGAAACTAGCTTTTAAAATCTTTATAGCAAAAATTAATTTACTGCAGATACTGAGAAGAAATGGTAAATAAAATAGTAAGAAGAGAATACATTATTCAGGAATGGCATCAATGAAACTATTACAATGCCGCTTTTATAACAGGTGCCAGCAACGCTGCCCATTTTTGATACTCTTTGCCTGAGGGGTGTAATCCATCACCCGCAACTAATGATGGATCGGAAGCTGCCATTCGTGATGATGGGGTAATATCTATATATTTTACAGCTTTGTCTAAAGTAATTTGTTTATTAATTGCATTAAAAGCATCTATCTGTTTTGCAATTTCACTTCGGTCTCTGCCGTTTGCAAAAGGTGTTACGCCCCAATCAGGAATAGAAAGTACTGCAACTCTGCCCGGCCTGTTGCCGGCAAACTGTATAGCCTTATTTAATAATTCAGTAAACGCTGTTGCGTATTCGGTTTGGCTGCGGCCCTGGTATTGATTATTTACACCAATCAACAATGTTACAAAATCATAAACCGGTTTAGTTGGCGGCGTAGTATTTATAGCATCAATTAAATTGCGGGTAGTCCACCCTGTAACGGCAATATATTCAGGAGCATTAAAATTAATGCTGTCTTTTTTTAGTAAGCTTACTGCCTGTGCAGCAAAACGCTCCTGCTCGTTTACGGATTGCCCGATAGTGTAAGAATCGCCAAGTGCTAAATAAGTTTTAAAAGAAGGAGTATTTGTTATTACAGGCATTAGCTCTTTTTTACTTTGTTTATTGCAGGCAATAAGCAAATATAAAGCAGTAATGTAACAGCTTATAAAAAAAACACGTTTCATATTTCGATAAACGAATTTTATCATGTTATGGTTCAAAAAAAAGGCCTCTAAAAGAGGCCTTAACATTTATTTGTACAAAATTTCGTAATACTCTTTTGCCATACGGTTGCTGTCAAACTGAAAGCGAACATCCCTCATACCATTATGAATAATATCTCTCCATACTTCGTGATTATCATAATACATAGGAAGTACCTGGTTTTCTAAAATTTCGTATAATTTATTAAGATCGTATTCATCCTGCTCATGCACACTTACATTTTCGTAATCAATAGGTGGCACCACAAAACCGTTATTACCATGATTGATAAATTCGCAAATCCATCCGTCGTTGGTACTGCAGTTTACTGCACCGTTCATTGCAGCCGTCATACCACTGGTACCGCTGGCTTCACGTGGCACACGTGGATTGTTAAGCCAAAGATCAGAAGCCTGTTTCAATCTTTTACTTAATCCTAATTCGTATCCGGTACATACCGCTACATTATCATATTTTTTACTCAAATGCACCAGGTTATTAAAATCGCTGATGGCAGGATAATCAACCGGGTATGGTTTACCCGCCCAAATTATTTGAACAGGATATTTTTTATTGCTCAATAATTTTTCAAATCTTGCTTCGTCTCTGGTTAAAAGTTCAGCCCTTTTATAACCGGCAAAACGACGGGCCCAAACAATGGTAAATACATCTTTGTTCATCAGCTTTCCTGTTTGGTCAGCAACAATTTCAAAGGCCCTTTTCTTTAAATAAGTTTTCCTGTCATCAAAAGCAATATCATTCTTGTGTTCTAAATAATGATACAATTGTTTATCGGCCCAGTAGTTAAAATTTTGTGCGTTGGTTATAGCTTTTATTTCGCAAATATCTTTATACTTACTCCATAATTTTCTGCTAACCTCGCCATGCAGCTGGCTAACACCATTAGCTAACTTTGCAAAACGTAATGCTGCAAGTGAATGATTGAATTGATCACCTTCCATACCGGTAACTTTTCTCACCTCATCCAATTTCATTCCGCAGAAGTAACTCATTTTTTCACACAGGTGAATATCATGTTTTTCATTTCCTGCTTCCTCTGGTGTATGCGTTGTAAATACCAGCCTTTTTTTAACTTCTTCGGCGCTGCCATATTTTTTATACAAATAAAATGCGGAGCTTATGGCATGTGCCTCGTTTAAATGATACAACTCCGGGTTAAAATTTAATTCGTCAACCAATTTTGCACCACCTACACCCAGTAAAATAAATTGCGCCACTTTTGTAGCAACGTTAGCATCATACAACCGGTGTGTAATGGTTTGAGAAACGTAATCGTTTTCCGGCAAATCGGTACTTAATAAAAACAATGGGGCGCTTTTAAATGTTTCAGGATTTAAATAATACGCTTTTACCCAAACCGGGTGTTCATGAATATCTATTTTAAATTTAATACCGGTATCTTCTAAAAAATTATAAATTTTTTCATTCCATTGTACCTGCAGGGTTTGATCCTGGTTACGGGCCTGATCGTAATAACCATACTTCCACAAAATGCCAATGCCAATTAAATTCTGTCGTAACTCATAAGCACTACGCATGTGCGAACCACTTAAAAATCCCAGGCCACCACTATAAATTTTTAAAGGTTGGTGCACCGCAAACTCCATTGAAAAATATGCGATACGTTTTTTGTAGGCTTCATCTACCTGGTACGGGACTGTAAAATTTTGAAAGCTCATTAGATTTTCTTTTTTGAGGACGCAATATAAATTTAAAATTCAGTAAAAACGAGTCTGGCAGGATAATATTGTGTATTTTTTACACTTTAAATCATCTTTTGACATAATATCATCGCCACATTTTTTAATTTTTATAAAATGATATACATGCATATCACAAATACTAACGGAAGTAAAACCGCATTTTGTATTTAATTTTTATTGGTAAAAACAATATTTGTTCAACAATAAAAATTAAATGCATGATTAATAAAAATTGATACCGCCTGGTGCATTAAGTAACCCGTTATTTACTAAGGCATACAAAAAGAGATATACACATTTTTAAATAATTTGTTGATAAAAGTTTAAATGCAAGCAGCAAACGGTTGCAGTAATTATCTACTGGAGGAAATATAACTTTTGTTTTTTTGCATTATTAAATCGCTGTACGAAACAGCGATATAATCTTCTGGATTTATTTCAAAAAAATCAGCATAAAAATCGCATTGCTCCTGTAACTTTTTTACCCCAATGTTACCAGTACTGTCAATGGCTTCCACTTCTACAAACGTGCCTAATCCCTCAACCTGGTCAAAATGAAACTTAACAGTGTCTATAAAATATATTTTCCTTTTTTTATCCACCACTACTTTTACACCATTCACTTTTACTAAAATTTCTTTCAGGGTTATATCCGGGTTATGCTGGTACAATAAAATATTGGATTGTTTTGAACCGGCAATATTTGTACGTTCGTAATAAATTAAAGAGTGCTCAATATTTCCTTCTCTTAATTTTAAACGGCCGGTTGGTGTATTAAAATAAGTATCCACCTGTTTGTCTTCGCCGATAAATGTTGGATTAAGGGTAAGTAATTTTTTTTCTAAAGCTGCCAGCTTATTAGTAGCGGCTTTAAATTCAATATTTGTGGTGGCCATATATTTGGTTTAGTTATTCTCAACAATTGCGGTTACTTCAATTTCAATTAATAAATCATCGTCAATCAAACTGCTTACTTCAACCATTGTTGAAACCGGCTTGATAGTATGAAAAAATTTTCCATGCGCTTTGCCCACTTCCTCCCATTGAGAAATATCAGTAACAAACATTCTTGTACGCACCACATCGGCTAATGTTGCACCTGCCGCTATTAAAGCTTTTTCAATCTTAGTAAAAATATAAACTGCCTGTTTATAAATATCTCCTTTACCAATTAATACATCGCCATCCATTGCAGTTGTACCTGCAACTTCAATAATATTACCAATACGAATGGCCCGGCTGTATCCTACAATTTCTTCCCAGGGCGAGCCTGAACCGATTTTAATTTTCATAATTACATTGCTTTTTTAAATAAGTTAGTGCAACCGCGAAAGTATCAATAAATATTTTTAGATTTGTCTAAATTATATTTTCATAAGTATGAACTTTTCGGTTAGTGAAGAAAATTATATAAAAAGCATATACCACCTGCAGCAGGATGCCGGAACGGTTAATACCAATGCCCTTGCTGCCGAAATGCAGACTAAAGCAGCCTCTGTAACCGATATGCTTAAAAAATTATCGGCTAAAAAAATATTACAGTACGAAAAATATAGAGGTTTTAAACTTACTGATAATGGCAAAAAAGTAGCATTAAACGTAGTACGCAAGCACCGCCTCTGGGAATTTTTTTTAGTAGAGAAATTGGGGTTTGAATGGGATAAAGTACATGACATAGCCGAAGAATTGGAACACATCAGCAGCAATGAGCTGATTGAAAAATTGCAACATTTTTTGGGTAACCCATCTTTTGATCCGCATGGCGACCCTATACCCGACAGCAATGGAAAAATTCCTAAATTAAATCAACAGAACCTTACCACATTTTCATTAAATAAAAATGCTATTGTTAGCTCCGTTAGCAATCAATCGCCACAAATGCTGGAGATGCTAAAACACTATGCCATTGCAATTGGCACACAAATAAAATTATTAAAACGATTTGAATTTGACGGTTCATTAGAAATAAAAGTTGCAAAACAGGCTGCCTGCATCATTACTGAACAAATAGCAAAAAATATTTTTGTGCATTATGATTAACACAAAACATACGGACACTTCGTTAAGTGAAGTACACGAAACAATAGATACCACTAAAAAAAAATTAGGCTGGAAAAAAATCTTTTCTTTTTTAGGACCGGCATATTTAGTAAGTGTTGGCTATATGGACCCTGGCAATTGGGCAACCGACCTTGCCGGGGGAAGTAAATTTGGTTACTCGCTGGTTTGGGTTTTATTAATGAGTAACCTTATGGCTTTGTTGCTGCAGGGTTTATCGGCACGGCTGGGTATTGTGAGGCGAAGAGATTTGGCGCAGGCTAACAGGGAAACCTATCCCAAGATTGTAAATTATGCTTTATGGGTTTTGGCAGAAATTGCAATTGCCGCCACCGACCTTGCCGAAGTGCTGGGTATGGCAATAGGCTTGCAATTACTTACAGGGCTACCACTAATTTGGGGCGTTTCTATAACAATACTGGATACTTTTCTTTTATTGTACCTGCAAAAATTAGGTATGCGTAAAATGGAGGCCTTTATTATTGCATTGGTAGCCATTGTTGCTTTTTCTTTTTTAATTGAAATTATTTTGGCCAAGCCAGTAATTGCAGAAGTTGCAAAGGGATTTATTCCTACATTTCCTACCGAAGAAGCTTTGTACATAGCGATTGGTATTATTGGCGCTACAGTAATGCCGCATAATCTATACCTGCATTCTGCCCTGGTACAAACCCGTAAAATAGACCGCACTGATGATGGTATAAGACAAGCATTAAAATTTAACCGCATCGACAGTACCATTGCCCTTAACATTGCATTTTTAGTAAATGCTGCTATCTTAATTTTAGCGGCTACTGTATTTTTTAAAACAGGCAATTCAGATGTGGCGGAAATAAAAGAAGCTCACCGATTACTGCCCGGCTTTTTAGGTAACACTGCGCCAATACTTTTTGCAGTAGCACTAATTGCTGCAGGACAAAGCAGTACTGTTACCGGAACATTAGCAGGGCAAATTATTATGGAGGGTTATTTAAGTTTGCGCATTAACCCCATGCTGCGCCGCTTGCTTACACGGATGCTGGCCATAATACCTGCACTAATTGTAATTATTATTTATGGAGAAGATAATGTGGATGCCCTGCTGGTATTAAGCCAGGTAATATTAAGTTTACAATTAGGATTTGCTATTATTCCATTAATTCATTTTGTAAGTGATAAAAAAACAATGGGCATTTTTGTAATTAAACCCCTTACAAAAATTGCAGCCTGGCTAATTGCTGCAGTTTTGATTTTTTTAAATTTAAAAATGCTGATCAATGAAGCAAGCGGTGTTTTTACCGGCGACAATACTCCGTTACAAATAGCGTTGATTTTAACCGGGATATTTTTTTTACTATTATTGTTATACATCACCCTTCAGCCTTTATTTGTAAAAGGTAAAAAGAAAATTTCTATACAAATGCATCCTGGTACACATACCATAAAAAACCTTGTTATTCCTTCTTTTAATAAAATTGCAGTTGCACTTGATTACACCGTTAATGATGAAAAATTACTGGCATTTGCCATTGGGCAGGGGAAAGAAAAAACCAGTTATTTATTATTGCATATTGTAGAAAGCGCCTCTGCAAAATTATTAGGTAAAGACAGCGATGATTTTGAAACTATAAAAGATACAGAGCAAATGGATTTATATGTGCAGCAGTTGCGGGAAAGAGGTTTTAATGCTGAAGGTAAAATTGGTTTTAGAAACAGGGTAAAAGAAATTGCCAGGATTGTAAATGAAAATAATGCAGATATGCTGGTGATTGGAGCACACGGTCACAGTGGGTTAAAAGATTTTATTTATGGGGAAACGGTGAATGCAGTAAGGCATGAGTTAAAAATTCCGGTGCTGGTGGTTAATTTGTAAAGAAGGGATTGGTATTTGGTAATTTAGAATTTGGGTAAATATGGAGTGTTCAAACATAGGACACTAATTTTCCTTTTTAGGATTCTTGAACACTATAACAACTCTAATTTTTTTTCTATCTTTTCATTCCACGTTGACTGCACATTTTTTAAACGGCCGTTACGGGTTTGCCCATCATATTCATTTTGCATGCGCTCCAGCTCGGCACAACTTTCCCTGTAAATTTTATCAATTAAAGCATTGTAATTACTCCTGGTAAACTTTGCCTCACGCAATTTTTTTATGAATAAGTTGGTAACGATATAAGTAACATCAAAATGGTGTTGCTCATGATTTAATGCATAATCCGACTCCCCTCCTTTTCTTACCCACGAGTTTTGTTTGTGAAAATAGCAATACACATTTATGTTAATGATTGTTTTATCATTGCGGTATTGCATACCGGCAGCATAACCAAAACCAGAAGAAGTAACAGCAGTGGCATCGCTTTGCGGATCTGTTTTGCCTTTAAAATTTTGCCAAACTAATTTTTTTGAGGCATCGTAAAAAATGGTATCACTTTTTGCAGGCGGTGTATGGGGCAACCAGTTAATGCTTACGTTTACCTGACTAAAAGCAGGTATTGAAATGAAAACAAAAAGTAAACTGAAAAGATTTTTTATCATGTGTTGAAACTAAAACTCAAATCAACAACTTTTATTACATTTTCAATCGTTGGTTAACCAGGTTTATAATATCATTAACAGCAATAAGTTCCATGCACTTAAAATGACCCTTTGGGCATTTATCGTAACCAATTTTGCTGCAGGGCCTGCACCAGAGTTTATTGATTTGCACGATATCAAATTTTTGTGCAGCGCTGCTTCCATAATATGGGTACATCCCAAAAGCGGGAACGGTATTACCCCAAATGGAAATGATAGGTTTTTGCAAAGCGGCAGCAATATGCATTAAGCCGGTATCATGCGTAATAACAAATTTTGCGCCCCTGATGATATCTGCCGATTCGTTTAAATTAAATTTGCCGCAGGCATTATAAATTTTTATATCATCATCTGCAGCTATTATTTTACCGTCGATATAATCGCTTTTATCTCCCAGTAATATTAAAGGATGATCTATTGCCGTACACAATTCTTTCAATTTCTGCAGCGGCATTTTTTTTGTAGCCAGTGCAGCACCAATTACAACAGCAATATATCCCTGCGAATGTGCTGCCGGTAAATCTTTGCTATTGATTTTATCCTGCTCGGGTATAAAATAGTCTAGCCCAAGCCCATCATTTACTACACCCAACGCGGAAACAGTTTCCAAATTCCTGTCTACAATATGCTTATTGGGCAGGGTATTTATTTTAAAATTGGTGTAAATAAATTTTTGGATATTTAATTTATTAAAAGAAAATGATTTTACATTTTGTAATGCTTTTTTTATCCGCAGCGTACGCAGGTTGTGGTGCAGGTCGATGATAAAATCGTATTCTTCTGTTTTTAATTCATGCAGCATTAAATCAAAACTATCGCCAAGTGTGTGTATTTTATCAATATAGGGATTTGATGCAACGATTGATTTATAAGCCAGCTTGGTTAAAAAATGAATTTCAGCTTCAGGATATTTTTTGCGCAAACAGCGAATAACCGGCGTAGTTAAAATAATATCGCCAATGGAAGAAAAGCGTATGATGAGAAATTTTTTTGACACAGCTTACAGGAATTTACAAGATATTTATTTTTCACCTGCGGTGAAAATGTTTGCCACAGCAGCACAGAAACACAGCATTTATTCTTCAATAAAATTTAAATCTTTGTGGAAAGTTTCTTTAATTAACACTGCGGCAATTATTGTAATTACCATTATAATAATCGCAGAAATCCAACCACCTGTTACATAATCTGTAATGCCCCGCATATACCTGAACAATGGCAAAATAAAAAGCGTTAACATTCCCCTTACCATATTAGGAATAGTGGTTGCTGCAGTTGCTCTTAAGTTTGTACCAAACTGTTCGGCTCCAATGGTTACAAATATCGCCCAAAAACCAGTACCAAAACCTAAGCCAGCACAAACCCAGTACATAGCACTTGCAGTACCATTGTGTAAGACTGTAAAAAATAAAACCATGAAAAGAATGGTAATGCCATAAAAAATATACAAAGCTTTTTTTCGGCTTTTTAACCATTGGCTTACAAAACCTACCGCAATGTCGCCAATAGAAATGGCCGCGTATGCATACATAATGGCTTTACCCGGATCAATTTTTTCGGTAATGCCCATAGCTAAACCAAAATCATTGGAAAAAGTTACCAGCACACCAATAACAAACCATGTAGGCAAACCAATTAAAATACTTTTCAAGTATCTTTTAAACCGATCTGCATTGGTAAAAAGCATAAAGAAATTTCCTTTTTGTACACCTAATTTTTTCACGTGGTTGTACATGCCAGATTCGGCTACGGATATACGCAAAATTAAAAGTAACAACCCTAAACCTCCCCCAATAAAATAGCAGGTACGCCAGTCAAAATTTTCTTTCATAAAAAATGCTACTACTGCACCGGTAAGCCCGATGCCTGCAACCATAGAAGTAGCCAAACCTCTTTTTTCTTTTGGTGTTAGCTCAGAAACTAAAGTAATTCCGGCGCCCAGTTCTCCAGCTAATCCTATCCCCGCTATAAATCTTACCAAAGAATATTGCATTTCATTTTGCACAAAACCATTGGCAATATTTGCAAGAGAATATAAAATGATAGAGCCGAATAAAACGCTCAGCCTTCCTTTTTTATCTCCCATTACTCCCCACAGAATACCACCAATTAACAGCCCACCCATTTGCCACATTAAAATATTTTCGCCTGATATTTTTGCTTCATCCAATGTTAAACCCAATGATTGCAAACTGGGTAACCTTATAATTCCAAACAACAGCAAATCATAAATATCTACAAAATATCCAAGGGCAGCAACCACAACAGCAACGTTAAAAATAGAATGGTTATTTTTTTGAGGCAGCATCGTCTGTTTTTTTCTTCTTACCAAAAAATAATTTTATTAAAATAGGCAGGGTGCTTATTAAAACAATGCCAATTACAATTATTTCAAGATGTTCTTTTAAATCAAAATTATACGATGCCAGTATCCATTTTTGTAAAAAAAATCCGGCCAGGGTCATCGAGGTAACCCAGGCCAAACAACCTACAATATTATAAAAAGAAAATTTTGCCCTGTCCATATCTACTATGCCTGCAATTAAAGGAGCAAAAGTGCGGATGATGGGTACAAACCTTGCAAATACAATTGCGCCGCCTCCATGTTTTTCATAAAAATCGTGTGCCTCGTGCAGGTAACGTTTTTTAAAGAACCACCTGTCACGCCAGGTGTACATACCATGACCAAATTTTTTACCAATCCAGTATCCCAGAGCATTTCCTAAAATGCCGGCAATAGAAATTAAACCAACTAATACCAACAAATCGAGCCAGTAGCTATGGTTATTATCCATGCCAAAAATTTTTAAAAATTGGTAACCCAGTCCCGGCTTATCTACACCATCGGCATCTTTAATTTCGTGGGCATAAATGCCGGCTACAAAAAGTAAAGAATCTCCCGGCAAAAAAAATCCGGCAAATAAACCTGTTTCGGCAAAAACCACAAACAGCAATAACCATAATCCCCCGTTTTCAATATACCATTGCGGTTGCAATAATTGGGTCCAGCTAAAATCAAGAAAGATAAAGTCGAGCATAGATTTAAATAAAATATTTTTAAATGATTGTTCAGGCAATTAATCTACCAAATAATTATACTACAATTAATTACTTTTTTATTTTGGCAGATCGGTAACTCTTTTCTTTTTTACGGTTAACACTACAAATTTACCTTTCAGATTTTCTTCAGTATTTTGTTTTAAAAATTCTATAATAATTGGAATGATGGTGAAGATTTCTGCCGGTATAAATTTTAAATAAATAATAGAAAGAAACGAAAATATTCTTTTAATAAATTTTTCCGAAAATGATTGCTGAACAGACACCAATGAAAAGTTGGCCTCTTGTGATGCTACAATTATTTTTAGATGTATATTTTCATCAAGAAGTAGTTTCATAAATCTCGTCTATATCTTGATGTGATAGATTTGCCTGCGCATATAAAAGAGCCTGGTTGATATCTTCCCGGCTAATGTGTGGGTAACCCTCCAAAAGATAATTAAAGTCGGCACCCTGAGCTAAAGTCTTCAATATAAATTCCACAGTAATTCTTGTCCCTTTAATACAGGGTTTGCCCATCATTACATTGGGATTAATTGAAATTCTTTCAAATTGCATAACTTGATTTTTACAAATTTACAAAATTTACGGATGCTCCAGTTGCCCTTCCCATTTACTTACTGCGGCAGTTGCTAATGCATTTCCTAAAACGTTTGTCATTGTTCTTCCCATATCGCAAAATACATCAATAGCTAAAATTAGTCCAACCCCTTCGGGTGGCAAACCAAACATGGCGCCTGTTGCCAGCACCACTACCAACGATGCCCGGGGCACACCGGCAATACCTTTACTGGTAACTAAAAAAACCAGCAGCATAATTATTTGTTGCCACACATCGCCGGTGATGGAGGTAATATTAAATGCCTGTGCAATAAAAATGCTGGCAAAAGTCATGTACATCA
Organism: Ferruginibacter sp.; assembly: GCA_043756235.1. GTDB lineage: Bacteria > Bacteroidota > Bacteroidia > Chitinophagales > Chitinophagaceae > Ferruginibacter. The sequence goes on from JAYURK010000003.1 coordinate 16,197, forward strand.
TGCTGCCATCTAAATTAAAAGAATAACCTAATGGCAAAACAAAACTTACAATTTTATTATTGCACCCAAAGCGCTCCATTTCTTCCACCAGTTTTGGATACACGGCCTCGCTGCTGGCTGTACTAAATGCAATAGACATTGGCGTACTTATTCTTCTTAACAAAACCGGCAACCTGTTTTTTAAAATCAGGTAACCCACAAAAAGTAATATGGCCCATAAAATTGCAAGCCCTAAATAAAATTCACCTACATATTTTCCAAAAGTTATTAAAATGCCCAAGCCATTTTTTGCAATGGCTGCGGCCATTGCACCAAATACGCCTAATGGTGCTAAATACATAACATAAGTAACCATTTTAAGTACTACATGCGCCAGCGAATCTAATGCGTTAACAATGGGCTCGCCTTTTTTACCAATTGCAGTAAGGGCAACCCCAAAGAAAATAGAAAACACCACCAGTTGCAAAATTTCGTTAGTGGCCATAGCTTCCACCACACTTCTGGGCACCACATGCTCTATAAATTTTGCTAATGAAAATCCTTTAGATTTTTCCAGCAGGTCGTTTACTGCAGCCATGTCGGTATTATTAATATCAACACCCACACCCGGTTTAAAAATATTTACTAAAATTAAACCCAAGCCCAACGAAACTAATGAAGCCGTAATAAACCACAGCATAGCTTTGCCACCCACACGGCCTACAGTTTTCATATCGCCTAACTTTGCAATGCCCACAACCAGTGTAGCAAAAACAATTGGGGCAATAATCATTTGCACCATACGAAGAAAGATGGTGGTGAGCAGTTTTATGTTATCGGCAAAAATCTTACGAGAATCGGCACTGTAGTTTTCATTTACATAATACCCCGCAATAATACCCAATACCATCGCAATTAAAATATATGTTGTAAGCCGGCTTTTTTTTGTGTGTTGATGAGTTACCTCCATAATAAAAAATTGATGACGCAATATAATATTTAAAAGCTGTTATCTACATGCAGCCGATAAAAAAGTACAACAGGTGGCTGAAATAGAAATTTATTGCTTATTTTTCCGATTCATTTTTAAACTAAAACCAACTTACGATATGAGTTTATTTGTAAAAAAGCCGATGAGTGATTTAATGGCTGAATCTGGTGATTCAGAAAAAGGACTTAAACGAACACTAGGTTCCGGATCACTAATAGCACTTGGTATTGGCGCTATTATTGGCGCAGGATTATTTGTACGCACAGCTGCAGCCGCTGCACAAAATGCTGGCCCATCTGTAACTTTAGGATTTATTGTTGCGGCAATAGGATGTGCTTTAGCAGGGTTATGTTACGCAGAACTTTCCTCTTCTATTCCTATTTCGGGTAGTGCATACACCTATACCTATGCAACCATGGGAGAATTTATGGCTTGGATTATTGGTTGGGATTTAATGCTTGAATATGCAGTTGGTGCAGCAACAGTTGGTATAGCATGGAGCGAATATTTAAACAATCTGCTCACAAATGTTTTGCATTGGAAAGCTATACCATATGAATGGTGTCATTCGCCATTTGAACATTCAGTTGAAGGAGTTAGTGGTATTATGAACATACCGGCATTTGGTATCATTGCACTGCTTAGTCTCCTTTTAATCAAAGGCACCAAAGAATCAGCATTTGTAAATGGTTTGATTGTAATCGCTAAAGTTGCGATAGTTGTTTTAATTATAATACTGGGCTGGGGTTTTATCAATGGAGAAAATCACGCTAATTATATTCCTGAACCAAGTACCTATACAGATCATCAGGGAATATCTCATACCTATGGAGGATTAATGGGAATTCTTGGTGCCGCAGGCGTGGTATTTTTTGCTTTCATAGGATTTGATGCGGTAAGTACAGCAGCTCAGGAAACAAAGAATCCCAAAAAATCCATGCCTATTGGCATTCTTGGATCACTTGCAATATGTACTGTTCTTTATATTTTATTTGCCCATGTCTTAACCGGAATTGCTCCTGTAGAATTTTTCAGAACTACAGGCAAAGAAGCATCTGTAGCGCAGGCAATTAATACTTATATGCCAGGTTATAAATGGCTTGGACAATTAGTTACGGTAGCAATACTTGCTGGTTTCTCATCGGTGATATTAGTAATGCTGCTCGGACAAAGTCGTGTTTTTTATTCGATGAGTCGTGATGGATTAGTTCCAAAAATATTTAGTGATGTACACCCTAAATTTAAAACCCCCTACAAAGCTAACCTGATATTTTTAGGCGTAGTTGGTGCATTCGCAGCATTTGTTCCTGGCGATATCGTTGGCGACATGACCAGTATTGGAACTTTGTTTGCATTTATGTTGGTGTGTGCGGCAGTTGTAATTCTTAGAAAAACTGATCCTGATATGCCAAGAGCATTCAAAACGCCATTCGTACCACTAGTTCCTATTTTAGGTATTCTGGTTTGCGGTGCAATGATAGTTGGTTTGGGCTGGACAAACTGGTTAAGATTGGGTGGCTGGCTATTGATTGGTGTAATCATTTATTTCTTATACAGCAAAAATCATAGTAAGCTTCGAAATCCAAATAAAAATAAATAAAGATTAATAATTTATAAAAATAAATGCTCCGAAATTTCGGGGCATTTATTTTTATAACCACAACCATTACAAAATGATTCCATAAAAAAAGCGATGCAGTTTTTGCATCGCTATTATTTTTATAAAGCTGTACCATTAAAAAGGTAAATCATCAGCTGCTGCAACATTTTCAGGTGCAGTTCTTACCACTGGTGCCACCGTATTAGCATGGCTAACATTACCAGAGTTTGCGCCCTGACCCTCTGCACTGTTGCCGCCCAGTAATTGCACAGTTTGTACTCTCATGCGTAAAGTAGCTGCAGCCTGTCCTTCTTTATTGGTATAAGGATCTGCTTCGGGAGAACCTTCTGCAAACACGGTTCTTCCCTTTGTAAGGTATTGCGCCACGGCAGTTTTATCTGTCCAGTAAGCACACTCTACCCAGGTGGTTCTTTCTTTTTGGTTCCCCTGTGCATCTTTAAAACGCTCGGAATGGGCAACGCTGAAATTGATTACGTTTTTGCCGTTGATTTCTTTAACGATACAATCTTTACCAAGATTGCCGATAACCTGTAATTTGATCATAATGGTGTTTTTTAAATGTTAACCGATGTATCTGTGTTTTTATAAAATTATGAATTTGTTACAAACTGTTATTCCCAAGTTTCAAACATTTACTGCAAGTTGTGTGCAGTTTATTATTTTATAGAGTAAAAATATTTTTAAACGTATTGTTGAAATTTATTTAATTAACGCAATCATCAATGGTCGGGCTTAATCCCAAATTTTTGGCCTTGCTAACCTTACCGTACGCTGGTAATTAAGCAACTGCCCGGTATGTACAGCCTCGTGGTAGGCAATGCGTAATAAATAATCGCCCAGTTTACGGTGCTGACCAATTTGTTTACGGCTGATATAAACTTCATCAAGTTCCTTAGTGGTAAAACCGTTTATCATCTTTAAAAATTTTTCCCGGTATGGCTGTGCGTTTTTTAATTCATCTTCTATGGTATAAAAAGGATGGCTTTTTAAAGGACTTTCAAAATCCCCCAACTCGCCGCCATGTAAAATAATATGATGATAAATATTTTCACCTTCCAGTACATGCCTAACCATTTGTATACAATTCATGGCAGTTTCGTCCGGTTTCCAAAAAAGGTATTCTTCATTAATGCCCTTCCATACTTTAATACTGCGTCTGCGCACTTCTTCAAAATTTAATATCAGTAATTCTTTTGCGTTCATTGCCTGCCCGTAATTTTATTTATTAAAAAAAGAATTGCTCCATTACTATTTTACCATCTTTCACTTCGTAAACCGCCACTTCATCCATCTTCATTCTTGGCTGGCCTTTAAGCGTAATATCCATGCCCATTGTACAAGTAAAAAAATTGCCGGCTGCCATGGGTAAAGCTGTATAACCACCATGCATTTCTTCAACCATACTCATAAACTGTTTTCCTTTTTCCAAAATAGCCTCCAGCCCGTTGGCATTTTGTAAAAAAGAATTAGCCGGTTCAATACTTTTTGCATCATTACTGTATAACTCAGTTTGAATAGTATTAAAAGCACCCTCTTGCGCTAATTCGTAAAAACGATCCGCTACCTGTTGTGTTGTCATGATTAAAATTTTAATGATTATTAATTGTATTGCAAAATAGTGCATCCTGCATTGGCAAACTGCAGCGGACTGTTAAGAAAAAATTATATACTAGTGTCATGTCAAGCCTATGCTGTCAAACCTCACAGGTTTATGAAAATCAGATTTTATTGTGAATACTGTTATAAACCTGTGAGGTTTATACGCCACTTTAAAGTTGGCATAACACTAATTCATTTTTTTCTTTAAAGTGCTTACCTGGTCCTGTAAATTATTTACCAGGTTGGCCAGCGCATTTACATCCCATCGCTGTTGCACAGTTACTTTGCTTATTACCGATTGAGCCATCCATAACTCTACCACATCATCGGCATTTACCTGGTAAGGCTGGTATTGAGGATTATCGCTTACCAAAGTGAGTTTATTTTTTGCTTTGTTATTTTTTACCACTCTTTTATAAACAATACCCTCGTTACGGCTTACTACTATATACGCCATATTATTTTTTATATCTTCCAGGGCATCTACTTTTTCGCCTACAATAATACTGCCACTGGGTGTAGGTAGCATACTATCTCCAATAATTTCAAAAGCCCGGTAATTACCGCCACTCAACATGGGCAAAGTAAAAGTATTCAGTTCATCAATAAACTCGGTATCGGCATAGCCGGCTAAATAACCTGCTGCAGCTTTTACGGGTACAAAATGAATTACATTCCTGTCGGCACTCATCATTTTTTGTTGCCGGCGTTTGGCCAGGTAACTGCTGCCGGTATTGCTAACATCCTTCAGCAATAATTCATCCAGTGTAAGTTTAAAAATTTCGCTTACAATTTCCAGAATATCAATACGGGGATCGGCACGCTCTTCTTCGTACGCACCAATTAACGAACGTTTAATACCGAGTTTGTTGGCAAATTCCTCCTGTGTCCATCCACGGAGTTTGCGTAAGTATTTTAGGTTTTGACCGGCTACTGACATAGTGCA
>JAYURK010000004.1:0-6814 GCA_043756235.1 Ferruginibacter sp.
GTGCATAGTTACAAAAAAGAAATAAATTCATTAAATATTTATGGACGAGATAAAAGATTTTGAAGATTTTTATACTATTAAGCTGCAACCTTTAATTACCAATTTAAAAGCTGAAGCCGGGGCTGCAGGCAATTGGGGTATTATAGCGCCGGTAACTGCATTTTTGGCTGTAGTTACATTTGCCGCTTATCAAGTTGGATACATTGAGCAATACGGCGGTACTGCTATAGCTTTTTTTATTGTTGCAATATCGATAAGCGTATATTTTTATTCTAATAGAAAAGATAAGTACACTAAAGATTTTAAAGAAACAATTATCCGTGAAATCATTTCTTACCTGCATCCTGGCATTATTTATAAACCAGATGAAGTAATTACAAAAGAAGACTACAAACACAGTGGCCTTTTCCGAAAAAATTTCGACACCTACGATGGAGATGATTATATGGAAGGTATTTATAAGAATGTACCTTTTCGCTGTTCTGAATTACTCACTCAATACGAATCAGGTTCAAGGAATTTATTACGGACTATTTTTAAAGGCTTATTTTTTGTTGGGGAGATAAATACTTTTATTTCTTCAGCAACTTATGTTTGGGCTTCAGGTAAAGAGCAGACTGGTGGTAGTATTGCAGATGAACGCTATCGTTTAATGAAATTACCTAATGTACATAAAATTAAATTAGAATGTGCAAGTGCCGACTTTGAAAATAATTTTTCTGTTTACAGTACCAACCCTTCTGAGGCAGGTACTATTCTTACAAAAGCTATGACGGAAAGATTGGTGAAATTTAAGCAACAGGTTAATAGAGATATTGCCATTTCTTTTGTAGCCGGCCGCTGCTATGTGGCTATTGCTATTAACGAAGATTTATTGGAGCCGAGTGGTTTTGATACTGACGACAGAGAAGAAGTAGAAAAATATTTTTTCACAGTTCTTCTAATACTGAGTATTATTAATCAGTTGCATTTAAATGAAATGCAATAAAGTAATATCAATAGAAAAAAATATTCTTAATTATTTTAACTATACTTGTAAAATAAAAATCTACCATGGAAAATAATAATGAGCTTACCGGTAACTCTGCACAACAAGATTTGTTAGCAGAGGAGTCTTATGACCTCAAAAGCTATGTGTATGCTACCCAATGGCAACGCTTTGCAAATTGGTTGATAGATAATTTATTAATGCGTTTTGGGTTAAGTTAGTTAACTGGAATAGCTATTGGAGCTATGTTAGGATTAATTGCACCAGAATTTATTAGCAATATTGCTAATGATGGTGCAATGAGTAGCGGGATATTTTTATTATCTTTTATGATTGGATATCTAAATTATATCGTCTATTATACTCTCTGCGAAAAATTATTTAAAGGCTATACACTTGGTAAAATTATTACCGGAACAAGAGCTATACGCCAGGATGGACAAGAACTTACTCTTAAAAATGCTTTGTTAAGGTCTTTATCCCGTTGTGTTCCTTTTGAAGTGTTTAGCGGTTTTAACACACTTACCTGGCACGATAGCTGGACTGATACAATGGTAGTTAAATCAAGATAGATTTTACTCCAGTATCGGCCTCAACCACCTTGTCGCCTCATCTAAACTCATTCCTTTTCTTGCGGCATAATCTTTTAATTGGTCCTGCTCAATTTTACCCACACCAAAATATTTACTTTCGGGGTGTGCAAAATACCAGCCCGAAACTGACGATGCCGGATACATGGCTAATGATTCTGTAAGTTCAATACCGGTGGCTTCTTTACCACCCAGTAATTCAAACAGTTTATATTTTTCTGTATGGTCGGGGCAGGCCGGGTAGCCCGGTGCCGGACGAATACCTAAATATTCTTCTTTAATTAATTGTTCATTAGTAAGGTGTTCATCAGTTGCATAACCCCAATACTCCTGGCGTGTTTTTTTATGCAGCAATTCTGCAAAAGCTTCGGCCAGTCTATCTGCTAAAGCCTGCAAAATAATTTTATTGTAATCATCAAAAGCGGCTTCAAATTTTTTAATGTGTGGTTCAATGCCTTCGATAGTTACTGCAAAAGCTCCGATGAAATCAGCCCCCTGTCCCCCGACGGGGGAACTAAGATTGTTACTTTCTTTGATACTGGGTTGTTTTTTTAATTTTGCTACTATAGCATTTGTCACTTCATTTGTAGTTTTTAATACTTCATCGTTGGTAAAGCGAATTACTTTGAAACCCTTTTGTTCAAGCCATTTTGTTCTTATTATATCATTCTCTTTATTCTCCGGTAGTTGATGAATTAATCCATCTATTTCAATAATTAACCTTTTATCTAAACAAACTAAATCAGTAATGTAACTACCAATAATGTGTTGCCTCCTAAATTTATAACCTTCTAATTTTTTAGATTTTAAAATATCCCATAATGCAGCCTCTGCTGCTGTAGGTACATTTCTGTTTTGTAAAGCAAATTCTTTTAATAAAGGATAGGTAACAGGGGCTGCCCATTCATACCCGAAGCCCACTTTTTCTTCCCCTTCCTTTTGGGAAGGGGTTTTAGTTGAAGCTTCAATTAATGAGCTGGTTGTTGGGGATGGGCTTGGTGCAATAAAATCCGCCAAAGAAAGATTAGGTTGCCCTTCTGCTTTTTTTATTTGCTGGCGTAAGAATTGGAGTGCTACCAGCTCTCCCCCTTCGGGGGAGTTGGAGGGGGCTTTCACCACAACAGTATCCGGCGCAGTTTTATGCGCCTCCCAAAATCCAATAGCTCCTCTGGCGTTCAACCATTTTTCATCAAAAATTTGAGCTAATAATTTCTTTGCATCATTGTATAATTTTGTTGCTTCAACACCAATTACGCTATCGGTTAATATTGCAGGAAATTTACCATGCATTTCCCAGGCAATAAAAAAAGGTTGCCAATCAATATATTCAGCAATTTCTTTTAAATCGTAATTATTAAAAGTTTTTGTTCCGGTAAATGCCGGTGTTACGGGAGTATAATTATCCCAGTTTATTGCCGCACCATTTTTTTGTGCATCCGCAAAAGATAAATATTGTTTGGTAGATTTTTTATTACCAAAATCTACTGCCAGTTTATCATATTCTTTTTTGATGCCGCTTAAAAAATCGGGCTTTTGTTCTTTACTTAACAAGCTGCCGGCTACCGTTACACTGCGGCTGGCATCTAACACATGTATTACACCTTCATCATACTGTGGTGCAATTTTTACTGCAGTGTGCATACGTGATGTGGTTGCGCCACCAATCATCAGGGGCAAGTTCATACCCCGGCGTTTCATTTCATGAGCCACATGCACCATTTCATCAAGCGAAGGAGTGATCAATCCGCTCAATCCAATAATGTCTACCTTTTCTTTAATGGCTGTTTCTAAAATTTTATCAGTACTTACCATTACACCCAAATCAATTATGTCGTAACCATTACAACCTAATACCACACCAACAATATTTTTTCCAATATCATGCACATCGCCTTTTACTGTTGCTAATAATATTTTAGCTGCTCCACTCGTTTCTTCGTTTACTGTACCTGCTGCTAAATGTGCATTTTTTCTATCAAGTTTTTCCTGTTCTATATAGGGCGTTAAAACAGCTACTGCTTTTTTCATTACTCTTGCACTTTTTACCACCTGTGGTAAAAACATTTTTCCAGCACCAAATAAATCACCCACTACATTCATGCCATCCATCAACGGGCCTTCAATTACATCCAATGGCTTTGGGTATTTCTGCCTGGCTTCTTCTGTATCGGCATCAATGTAATCGGTAATGCCGTTTACTAAGGAGTGTGATAATCTTTTTTCTACCGGTTCTTCTCTCCACTTTTCATCTTTTACAATTTCTTTTCCTTTTGCTTTTACTGTTTCTGCAAAAACAATTAATGCTTCGGTAGCTTCGTTATTTTCATTGTTGATATTTAAAATAACATCTTCACATAATTTTTTTAAGGTGGGTTCTATTTCATCGTAAACCACCAACTGCCCGGCGTTTACAATGCCCATATCCATGCCTGCTTTAATGGCGTGGTACAAAAACACACTGTGTATCGCTTCACGTACATGATCGTTTCCTCTAAAAGAAAAAGATACATTACTTACACCACCACTTACTTTGGTAAGCGGCATTAACTTTTTTATTTCCCTGGTGGCTTCAATAAAATCTACGGCATAATTACTATGCTCTTCTATACCGGTAGCAATAGCAAAAATGTTGGGATCAAAAATAATTTCCTGTGGTGCAAAACCTACCTGCTCCGTTAAAATTTTGTAAGCCCGCTGGCAAATTTCAATCTTACGTTCTTTAGTATCTGCTTGTCCCACTTCATCAAATGCCATTACAATAACTGCTGCACCATAACTTTTGCAAATATGCGCCTGCTCAATAAACTTAGCTTCGCCTTCTTTCATCGAAATAGAATTCACAATACATTTTCCCTGCACACATTTTAATCCTGCTTCTATAATTTCAAATTTAGAAGAATCGATCATGATGGGAATTTTGGCAATATCCGGTTCGGCCTGTACCAAATTTAAAAAAGTGGTCATGGCTTCTACTCCTTCCAGCATGGCATCGTCCATGTTAATGTCAATTACCTGTGCACCGCTTTCTACCTGTTGGCGGGCAACAGATAATGCTTCTTCGTAAAGGTTATCTTTTATCAGCCGTGCAAATTTTTTACTACCGGTAACGTTGGTACGTTCGCCAACGTTCACAAAATTTGTTTCTGGGCGAATTACTAATGGTTCTAATCCGCTGAGGCGTAAATATGGTTTAATTGTGTTCATGTTTTGTTTTTTTGTAGCCAAACGATGAAGCTGTGTGCAGCTGCATTGGCGACGCTCCGTTCAACTGTATATTTTTAATCAACTTTTACCTAAGCGTAAGTTAAAAGCAATATTATTTTATTTTTTATTTGGATAAGGAAACCCAATTGCCCTTCTGGGTTTAGCTTCCTGTATCAATAATTTTTTTAAATATTCAAATACAATTTTTATTTCTTCATCATGCTTTACCAAATGGCGTTCTATTTTTTCTATTTTATTCCAAAGTTCTTTATTATCAAAAAGCAATTCCTTCATTTTAGTAAACACCCTTATTATTTGAATATTTACTTCAACCGCTGTATCCGAATTCAACACTGAAGAGAGCATGGCAACGCCTTGTTCGGTAAAAGCAAAAAGGTAAATATCTTGTTCCGCCTCTGCCCTTCTTTGAGGTCGCAATTTGCGACCTCAAAGAATTCCATTCTTCTTCGGTTAATTCAAACATAAAGTCCGAAGGGAATCTTTGAGATTTTCTTTTAACAGCTTCATTTAGCCTCTTTACCTCCACACCATACTTTTCTGCCAAATCTTTATCCAGCATAACTTTTAGCCCACGAATTACGTGTACTTTTTCAATAATAATGGCTTCAGCTATTTTGGTTGAAGCCTGCTTTGTTGTTGCCATAAACTACTTGTTTTGTTTGAATTCATAAATTGTGACTTCAAATTTATAAGGCACTCCCATTATTATCATTCATCTTGATATTCCAAATTTGAATATCAAGTTATGATATCGAAAATTGCGATATCATAACTGATTTCTACTAATTCTACATATATTTTAAAACCGGAATTTGCGACCTCAAGCTTACAACACTTCTTCCATCAGCGGCAATTCCCTTGGTTTAAATTTCCGTACTTCGTCTGCAATGTGTTTAATATGATCGGGTGTGGTGCCGCAGCAACCGCCTACAATATTCAACCATCCATTGGCAGCCCACTCTTCAATAATATGTGCTGTTTCATGAGGTTGCTCATCATATTCCCCAAAGGCATTGGGCAAACCTGCATTGGGGTAAGCGGAAGTGTAACAAGCCGCAATTTGTGACAGCTCTTCAATATGCGGCCGCATTTCCTGGGCACCTAAAGCACAATTTAAACCTACACTTAATGGATTAGCATGGGCTACGGAAGTGTAAAATGCTTCTAAAGTTTGTCCGCTTAATGTTCTGCCACTTGCATCTGTTATTGTTCCGCTGATCATGATGGGCAGCTGCGGTAAATTATTTTTTCTAAAGAAATTTTTTGCTGCATAGATTGCGGCCTTTGCATTGAGTGTATCAAAAATAGTTTCAATTAATAAAAGATCTACACCACCTTCAACTAAACCTTTTATTTGCTCAGTGTATGCTGCGGCTACTTCATCAAAAGTTACTGCTCTAAAGCCGGGGTTATTTACATCAGGTGAAAGACTTAATGTTTTATTTAAAGGGCCAATGGCTCCGGCTACCCATGCCACTTTACCAGATTGTTTTATGGCTTCCCGTGCACATTTTGCACTGGCAACATTCATTTCGTATGCAATGCTTTGCATATCGTAATCGGCTTGTGCAATAACGGTGCTGCTGAATGTATTGGTTTCTATAATATCGGCCCCAGCATCTAAATATTGTTTGTGTATGCCAATAATAATTTCGGGTTGTGTTATGCTTAGCAAATCGTTATTGCCTTTTACATCGGTATGCCAGTCTTTAAATCGAGTGCCACGGTAATCGGCCTCTTCCAGTTTATGGCGCTGTATCATGGTGCCCATTGCGCCATCAATTATTAATATTCTTTGTTTTAATGCTTTTTCAATTGAATGCATAGTGTGATGATTTTAAGGCGATGAATAAGGAATAACTGTACAAGAGTGCGACGCCAATGAAGTTGCACAATGGTAAATTGTCCGGTTCAAAAAAAATAAAACTTATAAACGTTGGAAAAACCTAGTGGAGTTTTTTTGGACGTTTATTAGTTCTGTTGTAGGCTGAACAATAAACAAATCTGCCTG
>JAYURK010000005.1:0-21246 GCA_043756235.1 Ferruginibacter sp.
AACTCGGAATTTTGATTTGTTCTCCGCAACATCAGAGACGTAAAGAGGGCTATGCCCGATGCTTTCAACCCACCTTCTAAGAAGGTGGTTGTTCAGTTAAACTGTTATATTATATTAAAAAAACTTTCGCCCTGCTTTTAAATGCTGCAGTTTGATGGTCAATCTGTTCTTCAATCAACAATTTTATTTCAGGAACAATTTCTGGATATTGTTTAGCAAGGTTACTCAATACGGTTAATGAAAAGGCTTTTACTGCAACAGCTTCTGTTGGGCTTTCTACATACTTAAAACAAATGTCCATTATTTGCCCCTGGTGTTTTTTGGGGATAGCAATATCTTGCAACAAACGAATACTGTTGCGTTTTACTGAATTGTGTAAATTTGGCTTTTGCAAATTTTTTATTAATGCCGCCCAATGTTTTTTTATAAAATTTGGATGCGCTATAACACAATAACTCACCGGCCACGCAGATCTTTGCACCACCCGGTATTCATCGTTTAAAAATAATTTGAAGAGTTCGTTAAAGCGCTGCTGCGATGCTCCAACCCAACGTACAATTGTGGTGCATTGTGCTTTGGAATGTTCTTTTAAAATTTGTTCTCTTAAGTTAAAAGCTGGCATGGTTTCACTAATTTAAACGAATTACACGAATTAAAAAATTAGTGTAATTCGTTTAATTCGTGTCATCAGTGTTCTGTCCTAAAATGTAAGCGCATTCAATTTAAACTTTCCATTTGCATATTCCAATGATGGCATGGGGAATTTTACAATGTTTAAAATATTCAACGCTACTTTAATGCCTTTTTTATTGGTTTTAATTTTAGTAAGATCAATATCAGGTGCTAAATACCATTGCCGGTAACGTTTAATATCGGCACGGGTAAAATTCATATTGCCATTATCATCTTTACCAATATTTTCGTTGGCGCCAAACAAACCTTCGGCACCGGTGCCAACAGCAATTTGCAACCAAGGCGGTAAATTACTTTTCGGAAAAAAAGATTTTAAGTTGGCACTCAGCCAGTAGGTTTGCCCGTTATAATCTTTTAAAAAACGTTCGGCAGTGCTGGAGCCAAAAATTTTATTGCTCCGCTGATTTAATACAGGGTCGTTATAAAATTTACGGTGAAAAGAAAATTTGAATTGAATGCGTTGTTCATCCCATGCCAACTCTTGTGCCACCAGCATACCACTGCCTAAAATGTTAGCACCAAAATCGCCCCAGCTCCAGCCCCATTCTTTGCTAAAGCCATCCAGTGTTTCAATTACGGTTTGATAAACTGCGCCGCTCATTCCGCCGATCCAAATTCTTTTTTTGCGGTCAATGCCTGTCCACCGCCACAGTTCCATACTGGCTTTACTTTCGGCGTAGGCACTGTAAGCATGGCCAACTTTATCAATGCCCTTCCATTCCCCAATGTCGTTGAAGGAATGAAAATTACTTTGAGGATAATTTTTATACCAGGCTGCGTAAAGCCCAACCATTGCACCGCTGTAACCAATAATGTTGGTGGCGGCAATTATTTTTACTCTTTTTTTTGTTTGTTGTGGAGTTAATTTGTTGTTGAACTTATTCTGTTTTGTATTGAATGTTATTATATCTCCGTGGTCAGAGAAAATACCGGTTGTAAAAACTGGGTTGACTTTTTGGGTTGAATCCTGCGCCATTAAGTGAAAAGAAGTAGCAAACAGAAGACAAAAGCTCAATAAAGCTTTAAATGTACAAGAGTGTCTTGCCTTAGGCCAGACCACCGCAGCTGATTTATAATCTGAAGTTTGGAACATAAAAAAACAAAAATAACCCAATATGATGTTAATGATATACGAAACATTTATTTTTGAGGTTGTAAAATAAAAATATATGGAAGCAACTACACTCTCAAAAATTAATGACTGGCTAAATGGCAATTACGAACAATCCGTTAAAGACGAAATTACCCGTTTGCAAAAGGAAAATATAACTGAACTGGAAGATGCCTTTTATAAAAATTTAGAGTTTGGTACCGGCGGCCTGCGGGGCATTATGGGCATTGGCACCAACCGCATGAATAAATACACGGTGGGTATGGCCACACAGGGCTTTGCCAATTATTTAAAAAATAGTTTTACCGAAGCTGTAAGTGTTGCCATTGCACACGACTGCCGCAACAACAGCCGCTTTTTTGCAGAAACCGTTGCTAATATTTTTGCTGCCAATGGTATAAAAGTTTTTTTATTTGAAGCACTGCGCCCTACACCTGAATTAAGTTTTGCTATAAGAAAATTAGGTTGCAAAGCAGGTGTGGTGCTTACTGCATCGCACAACCCTAAAGAATATAATGGTTATAAAGCCTATTGGGATGATGGCGCACAATTGGTAGCGCCCCACGATAAAAATGTAATTACCCAAGTAGAAAAAATTGCCAGTGTAAATGATGTACAATGGAATGGTGGCGAAGCTAACATTACCATTTTAGGCAGCGATATGGATAATGCGTATATGGATATGGTGCAAACTTTATCGGTGTACCCGGATGTGTGTGCAGCGCAACACGATCTTAAAATTGTTTTCACCCCAATACATGGCACAGGCATTACATTAGTGCCCGATACCTTAAAACGTTTTGGATTCACTAATGTGCATATTGTTACTGAGCAAAGCACACCCGATGGAAATTTCCCCACAGTAGTGTATCCAAACCCCGAAGAAAGAGAAGCGATGAGCATTGGTTTGCAAAAAGCAAAAGAACTGGATGCAGATATTTTGCTGGGCACCGACCCTGATGCCGACCGTGTAGCCATTGGCGTTAAAAATAAAAAAGGCGAATGGGTTTTAATGAACGGCAATCAAACTGCAGTGCTGGCTTTTAATTATATGATTGAAGCCAGAAAAGCAAAAGGTATTGCACAACCCAACGACATGGTTATAAAAACCATTGTTACCACCGATATGATTGATGGCATTGCAGCAGCTAATAACGTTGCCTGCTACAATGTGCTTACGGGTTTTAAATGGATTGCTGCCATGATAAAAGAAAAAGAGGGCAAAGAAAATTATATTATTGGTGGCGAAGAAAGTTTTGGTTTAATGATAGGAGATAAGGTTAGAGATAAAGATGCCATTAGCGCTGTTGCCTTGCTTTGCGAAATGGCAGCGTACGAAAAAAATAAAGGCCGAAGTTTGTACGATAAACTGGTAGAGATGTATGTGCATTATGGTTTGTATAAAGAAGACCTGGTGAGCATTACTAAAAAAGGCATGAATGGTGCTGCGGAAATTGCGGCGATGATGCAGGGTTACCGGCAAAATCCTCCAACAATACTTGATGGCGTTGCTGTAAATGAATTATTGGATTACGAATTGCAAACGGGTAAAAATTTAAGCACCGGAAAAAGCTGGACCATTGATTTACCAAAAAGCAATGTGCTGCAATTTGTATTGGCCGACGGCAGTAAAATTTCTGCAAGGCCCAGCGGTACCGAACCTAAAATAAAATTTTATTTTAGTGTTAAAGGTGCGTTGAAGAACATTGAAGGTTTTGATGCCGCCCAAAAATTATTAGATGATAAAATAGCAAGGATTGTAAAGGAGATGGAGTTGAAATAAAAATATACAAGTGTCATGACGGTTTTAAACCGTCTGACACTTTAAACCAACTGCACATGAAAAAATTCTACACCCTTTTATTGATCCTTTCACAGGCGGTTGTTTTTTCTCAAACCGATCTTCGTGCCAAAGCACTTACCCTGCGCCGATTTTTAGAACAGCAGCATTACAAGCCGGTGCAATGGAACGACACTTCATCAGCCATGCTGTATAATAAATGGATGAAACAATTAGACGATGAAAAATTATTTTTTACACAAAAAGAAATAGCGGGATTAGAAGTTTTTAAAAATAAATTAGATGATGAAATGCTGGGTAAGGAATGGAATTTTTTTAACCAATCCATTACGGCCTATAAAATGCGTTTGCAAAAAACCGACAGCATTATTAAACTCCTCACCTCAAAACCTTTTGATTTTACAAAGCCTGATAATATAAATTGGCCATTTACTGATTATGCTGCCAGCGAACAGGAAGCAGCGCAACGCTGGTTAAAATATTTAAAGTGGCGTACGCTAAATCAAATTGCAGAAAAAATTTCAGACAGCAGTGGCACCAGCATAAAATTGCCGGCAAATTTTGCTTCGTTAGAAATTGAAGCAAGAGAAAAAATACGCAGAAAAGAAATAGGGTATCTGACTAACCTTTTATTAGCGCCAACCACATTCCAAAATAATTTGCAGGATCAATATTTAAATAATATTGCCTGGTGTTATGATCCGCATACCAGTTACATGAATTTAAAACTTAAAAAAGAATTTGATACAGAGTTAAGCGGTACAGCATACAGCGCAGGTATAGATTTGGATGAAGATGAAAAAGGAGATAAATCAATAACTTATTTACAACCCGGTGGCAGTGCCTGGCGTAGCGGGCAAATACACAAAGGCGATGTGATCACCAATATAAAAACAGAAGGGAAAGAAAAAAATGTTGCTGATATTTCGGGAGAAGAATTGAGCAGTTATTTAAATGGCAACAGCGAAAGCGATGTAGAAATTACTGTTCGTACACCTGCAGGTGAAACAAAAAAAGCGGTACTGCATAAAGAAAAAGTTACCGATGATGAAGGCATTGTAAAAAGTTATGTACTGCATGGCCAACAAAATATTGGCTACATCAACCTGCCGGGTTTTTACAGCAGGGAAGATGAAACTACAAAGGAAGATGACATTAAAGATGATGGTTGTGCTAATGATGTAAGCAAAGAAATTGTAAAATTAAAAAAAGACAGTATCGGTGGATTAATTTTAGATCTTCGTTTTAACGGTGGCGGCAGTATGTGGGAAGCGATGCAGCTTGCAGGGATTTTTATTGATATTGGCCCGGTAGCCTCTGTAAAAGATAAAACGGGTAAAATAAATTTTTTAAAAGACCCCAACCGGGGAACTATTTATGATGGTCCGTTGCTGGTATTAATAAACGGCGCCAGTGCAAGTGCCAGCGAATTTGTAAGTGCGGTGTTGCAGGATTATAACAGGGCAATAATTGTTGGCGGCACCACTTATGGTAAAGGCACCGCACAGCAGGTATTACCACTGGATACTTTTAAAATTAACCCCTCAAAAAAATACGATGATTTTGTAAAAGTTACCATGCACAAATTTTACCGTGTTAATGGCAGTACGGCACAATGGAAAGGAGTGGTGCCGGATATTATGCTACCCGATTTATACATGGATGATATTTACAAAGAAAAAAATAATGTAAGTGCATTACAACCCGATAACAGCAGGGCAGGAACGTTTGAATTATTACCCATGTTACCTGTTGCTATGTTAGCTGCAAAAAGTAAGCTGCGGATAGATGCCAGTAATTATTTCAACAGGATAAATGGCTTTACCAGCTGGATGCAAAAAAATAAAATAACAAGAACCATTAACCTGCAATGGAGTGGTTATGCCTTACAATACAGTGAAGCGATAAAAATGTTTAAGCTGTTTAAGCAGGAAGAAAAAAACATTGGGCGTATTACCGTTACTAATAATAATTTCGACGGGCAACGTATTATGCAATCGGCAGAAAGGAGTAAAGCAATAAACAACACGTATTTAAAACAACTGGTAAACGATAGTGTACTTGAAGAGGCATACAGAATTTTAATGGACTGGAATGGAAAGCAGTAATTAGTTTATTGGTAGATTGGAAAATATAAAATTTATTAATCGGAATTTTTAGAAATTGGATTTTTTTTTGAACCCGGCAATATTTCCTTATTCAACTTTATTGGCGTCGCACTCTTGTACTGTATTTCTTTATTGAACTTTAATCACAATTATTACAAAATAATAACACCTCACACAGCTTTTGAGCAATTAAAAAATATTCTGTTAATTGTTGTCTTCTCTTACATAAATATATTTTATCTTCATCCAAACCAAAATTGCCGGATATGAAATATTTATTTACCCTTTTGTTTCTATTGTCTTTTTCTATTTTTACTCATGCACAGGATTTCGAAAATCCCGGCGAATACATGAGCTTTATCGGCAAGCAGCAGGAAAATGTTTCTAAAAAATTTTTAAGTTACACCAGTGCAGCGGCACATGGAAAAAAAGAAAAGAAGGTAGAAGCCCTTAGGAATAAATTATTAGATGAAGTACAGGAGAGCAGGATGAACATATCCGGCATGCCCGGGTTTAAAACCGATAAAAGCTACCGCGACAGTGCCGTAAATTTTATGAAACTCTATTATAATGTACTGAATGAAGACTACAACAAGATCATAAACATGGAAGAAATTGCCGAGCAGAGTTACGATGCCATGGAAGCGTATTTATTGATGGAAGAAAAAGTTAGTGAAAAATTACAGGAAGGCAACGAAAGAATGAAGGCGGCGCAAACTGCATTTGCTGCAAAAAATAATGTAAAGCTCATTGATGGGCAAAGTGAACTGGGTGATATGATGCAACAGGTACATGCGATGAATGTATACCACCACCAGGTTTACCTTATTTTTTTTAAACCCTTTAAGCAGGAAGCTTATTTGCTGGAAGCCATTGAAAAAAACAATATTACCGGTATTGAGCAAAATAAAAATTCATTATTAAAATATGCACAGGATGGGTTAGTAAAATTAAATGCCATTAAACCTTTCAAAGGTGATAACAGTATTGCTGCTGCCTGCAAAAGCATGCTTAATTTTTATGTAAAGGAAGTGAATGAAAAAATGGGAACCATAAGTGATTTTTTTTTAACTAAAGAACGTTTTGCTGCAATTAAAAAAGAATTTGAAAAAAAGAGCGAACCTGCTAAAGCCGAAGTAGATGCATACAATAAAGGGGTAAGTGATATCAATAAAGCCAGTAACGCTTATAATCAAAATAACCAAACCCTTCATCAGCAACGAACAGAAGCATTGAATACATGGAACAGCGCTGTAAAAACTTTTTTTGATGAACACACACCTCATTATAAATAAATAGTTTATTGCTGGCTCTTTATTATGCTTAAATTTTATCACGTTGATACTAACCAGTTTAATGCATTTTAGCAGTATATAAATAAAGTAGTGTTTTGTTGGGGGTACAAAATATTTTAAAAAAAATATTGATAAACTTTTGGAATCATAAAATATTCCTTTATCTTCACGCTGAAATTATAAATCATTAATCCGTTTTATAAATACCCTATCCACCACCTCTGAATAAATCTCTCTAGTCTTTTTGTTTCAATCTATTTAAAGAATTAAGTCTATTTAATTCCTGTGATTTATCTCTTATAATCTTTCATCTGCTGGCAAACCTATTTATTGTTCCACTGAACTTTAAATCAATTTGTACACTCAAAAACTTAACAAGATGAAAACTTCATTACTTGCAGTTGCACTGCTGTTATCATTATTTTCAGGCAAAGCTCAATTAATTTTATTCCAGGATTTTTCAAACTCAACAACCGGTTGGGGAACGGCAAACGGATCATCAATTAGTACTTACAGTAATGCCGGCAATGGTTGTATAACCGAGTATGGTATTATTACCCCCGGGGTTGGGGGCAATAACCCGGCAAAAGTTTTATCACAGGTAATTACGCCCAATCAATCACTTGTAGAAATTAAATTCACTATTGGCAGGTACGATGCTAATCTTACCTGTGCATCACTTGGCAATTTTGGTTGTCCTACCTCAGTTGATATTATTAGTGTGGCCAGTACTTATAATGGTACAGATCCCGTAGGCGATGGTGCTGTTATTTATTCTAATAATGCTGGTTTTTTGCTGCCGGTTGCAGGAGGGCCGGTTTCATTAATTATTAGTTTGCCAAGCAGTTTGCCATCCTTTAAAGTGTTTTTTAATTTTACCACCACTAATTTTACCACCACTAATTGTAACCAGCCGGGTACCAAGTATATTTTAGATAAATTTTCTTTCACCGGGCTGCAGCCATGCCAGGTTGCCAATACCTGTGCGCCGTTAGCTAATAACGATTATTTTAATGCCGGAATACAAGCTTTTACAAGCAGCGCTTTACTGGCCAATGTTTATGGTACAAATTTGGGCTATACACCACCGTTATCTCATATAACTTACACCACAAGGTCCCTCACAAATACTATTATTTCTCCACAGGGAGGAAACGATTTTAACGTTGATAATACACCTTTATCACAAATGACTTTTAGTTTACTGAGCCAAACATTTACAGCAGCTGATGCTAATTTTACCTTTAACAATGATGGCACTTTTTCATTTTTTCGTTTAAACCCTGCAATCGACCGTTTTATTTTTACCTACCGGCTTACCGATGCTTTTGGTTTATTTGATGAAGCCACTGTACGAATTGACTTTGCGCCTGGTGGACCATTGCCCGTAAGTTTAATTAATTTTAATGTGGCCAAAACAAATAGTGGAGCTTTGTTAAGCTGGCAAACTGCGCAGGAAATTAATAGCAAAGGATTTGAAATAATGAGAAAAACAACTGGCGATTTTGAAAAAATAGATTTTGTTGAAACTAAGGCGTTACATAACAGCAGCCAGACTACATTGAATTATTTGTTTACTGATTTAAATCTACCCAAAGAAAAAGCGGTGTATTACAAACTCAGGCAAGTAGATGTGGATGGAAAAAATGCATACAGCGAAATACGGGTTATAAATAATGCCAATAATAAGCAGCCACTTCTTATTTATCCTAATCCTTCACATGGCAGCGTTCAAATAATTATTCCATCGGCTATTAACGGGTCAAGTGCCGTGCAGGTGATTAATTCCACAGGCAAATTGATAAAAGTTATTAATAAAACCGCTGATAAATATATTAATATCGATGGGTTACAAAAGGGTATTTACATTATAAAAATTATTGCTTCGGATAATACTTTTTACACCGAAAAACTTATTGTTCAATAATTTTTGGTACTGATTTATCGTGTTTAAAAAAGCTGCCACAAAAACGGCAGCTTTTTTATTTATCTTGCAGCCTGCTATGAGAAATTACGAAGACAGTTACCGCCATAAAGGCCTGCGAAAAAAACTGGTGGATATACTAAAAGAAAAAGGTATTACCGATAATAATGTGCTGGAAGCCATAAAAAATATTCCCCGCCATTTTTTTTTAGACAGTGCGTTTGATGAAATTGCTTATGAGGACAGGGCTTTTCCTATAAGCGACGGGCAAACTATTTCGCAACCTTATACTGTAGCTTATCAAACACAATTACTGCAGGTAAAATCAACCGATAAAATTTTAGAGATCGGTACAGGGAGCATTTACCAGGCATCGGTACTGGCAGAAATGGGGGCAAAAGTTTTTACCATTGAGCGGCAAAAAAATCTTTTTGAAAAAACTAAACAGTTTATTTTTAAATCGAAATATACTAATCTTAAATTTTTTTATGGGGATGGTTTTGAAGGACTGCCCACTTTTGCGCCATTTGATAAAATAATTATTACTGCAGCGGCACCATTTGTGCCGCCAAAATTAATTGCACAGTTAAAAACAAGCGGCATAATGGTAATACCTGTTGATGAAGGGGCGCAGCAACGAATGTTGCGGCTTATTAAAAATGCAGATGGCAGTTATGAGGAAGAAGTATTCCAAAATTTTTCTTTTGTGCCAATGCTTACCGGAAAAAATGGTTAAACTTTAAGTATTGTTGTTGATTTTAATTTCTCTAAATATTTGCCATGCGCTTTTTTGCTAAAATAGTTTTTGTATGTAATCTTTGTTTTGTGGCGATGGTCATTTTTCATTTTGTTGAAAAAAGCAACAAAGCCAAAGGCAATACCGACCAGGCCATACCATTACCTTTTATAGAAGGCAGCATTGCCGTACTGGGCGAACTGGCCATTATTATAAACATTTTTTTCTGTGCTATTGCACTGGTATTGTTATTGATGAAAAAGATAAAACAAATACCATTATGGATTGTTATTTTTAATTTTATAATTTTAATTGCACAGGTTTACTGGTTTTTTATAGATAACAGCTGATGATACACAACATTCTTAAAGACAAAAGCACCAAACTCTTTATTATACTGGGTGGTATTTTTATTGCCAGTGCATTAATTGCTGAAGTTATAGGTGTTAAAATTTTTTCTTTAGAGGATACATTGGGGGTAAAGAGAGCTAATATCAGTTTATTTGGCAGCCCTTTTAGTTTTCACCTTACCGCCGGGGTATTACTGTGGCCCGTAGTTTTTATAATGACGGACATCATTAATGAATACTACGGCCGCAGGGGTGTAAAATTTTTATCTTACCTCACTATTGTTTTAATAAGCTATGCGTTTTTAATTTTTACAGGTGCAATAAATTTATCGCCTTCCGAATATTTTTCTGTTGGCAATAACATTGATAAACCGGATAATGCTTTTCGTGGAATTTTTGGCCAGGGGCTTTGGATAATCATTGGATCGATGGTTGCATTTTTAGTTGGCCAAATACTGGATGTACTGGTGTTTCACCGCATTAAAAAATTAACCGGCGAAAAAAGTATCTGGTTAAGGGCAACCGGTTCTACATTAATTTCTCAACTGGTGGATAGCTTAGTGGTGTTGTTTATTGCCTTTTACATCGGCAAACGCATACAAACAGGGCAGGGGGATGCCTGGAGTTTGCACCAGGTTTTAGTAACTGGTACGGGAAATTACATTTACAAATTTGCAGTAGCAATTGTATTAACACCTCTTATTTACCTTATACATCGCTGGATAGAAAAATACCTTGGTAAAAATGAAGCGGCAGCAATGAAAAATGCCGCAATGAATAAACCGATGTAATAAACCCTTGCGCTTTAAACACTCCTGCAATTTTCTGGCACTTTATTTAATTTTATTGCAATATAATATTTGCATAATGCCCTGTAATCCTTTGTTGGCCGCTATTGTGGACTAATAGCTTTTATTTTATCAGGTTTTTACTTTACCTTCATCATCAGGAAAATTGTTTAAATGAGAAATTTTTGCCAGCCTTATTTTTTAATGAATGCCCCTTTTTATAAAAGCATTTTTGTTTCTTTATTAATTACACTAAGATGTTTTACTGCTTCAGCCCAATGCCCGGCTAATATAGATTTTGAACAGGGCGATTTTACAGGGTGGCAATGCTGGACGGGTAGTTTTGTTAATACAGGTACAGTTACGGTAATTCCTACACCACCAATTGCCGGAAGGCATGATATGATTTCAGCTGCAACATTTCCCGCCCTGGACCAATGGGGGCTGTTTCCAAAACTATGTCCTAACGGTAGCGGTAACTCTATCCGAATTGGCAATCAATCAACAGGTACAACTGCCGACAGGGTTACCTACACGTTTACAATTCCTGCTGCCCAAAATATATTTAGTTTAATTTATAATTATGCTATTGTTATAAATAATCTGGGGGGGCATGCAGCACTTATTCAACCCAGGTTAACTGTAAGTGTAAAAAATATAACTGATAATATTGATTTTACATGCAGTTCTTTTGATATTGCTTACTCAAATGCAAATCCTTTACCCGGCTTTCAAACAGCTTCCAATCCAAATATAAAATTTAAAGATTGGGCAGCCAATACCATAAATCTTGATGGTAATGGAGGAAAAACAATTGAACTTTCTTTTACTATCACCGGCTGCGGTGCAAATGGCGGAACACATTTTGGTTATGCATATGTTGATGTAAATGCAGAATGCAGCAGTGTATTTACCGGCGCAACATTTTGTGCGGATGATACTGCTGTAACTGTAACAGCGCCTTTTGGATACCAGAACTACCGTTGGTTTAATAATAATTTTTCGCAGGTATTAGGTACTTCACAAATACTTACCTTGAACCCTCCACCACTTGCAGGTGATTCTGTATGGGTAGAAATAACTCCTTTTAACGGTTATGGTTGCCTGGATACACTCGCCGCAAAATTGTGGGATACCTTAACAGTACAGGCCAATGCCGGCCCCGACAGACAAACCTGTAACAATAATCCTGTTCAGTTAGGTGTGGCACCAGTGCCGGGCCGTGTTTACAGGTGGTTGCCGGTAACAGGGCTAAGCAATCCAAATATTTCAAACCCTATTGCTACGCCAACGGTAAATACTGCGTACACACTAACGGTAACCAATAGCGGCGGTGGCTGCAGCACACCTGATGCAGTAAATGTAAGTGTAGATGTTTTAAGTGATTCGCTTCAGCTTATTGGGGCAGCATCTTATTGTGCCGGCAGTGGTCAGTCGGCCACATTAAAAGTTTTGCCGCATGATAGCGTGCAATGGTTTAGAAATAATGTTGCCATACCTGGTGCTAATCTCACTACATTAAATATTACCCAATCCGGTGCTTATCATGCAATGCTTTTTAGTAATTCTGGATGTAACCTCACCACTGCAATAAAACAAATTGATGTTTGGGAAAAACCTGTGGCAAGTTTTGCACCCAACTCCGGCGCTCAATGTTTTGCGGGCCATCAATTTATTTTTACAAACAGCAGCACCATATCTACCGGGTTGTTGTCATTACAATATAACTGGAGTTTTGGAGATGGAAATACTGCTACTTCAAGAGATGTAAATTATACCTATGCAGCACCTGGCATTTATAGCGTAAAGTTATTAGTTACGGCACAAGGTAGTTGTACCGACAGTGCATTTGTTGATGTAACTGTTAACCCAAGCCCTGTAGTTGCTTTCAATACAAATACTGCAACGCAATGTTTTAAAAGCAATCAATTTATATTTACCAATACCAGTTCGGTTACATCCGGCACTTTACAATACAGCTGGGATATGGGAGATGCTGCGACATTTACTACTAAAGATGTTACCCATAGTTATACCCAGGCAGGTAACTATGCGGTAAGGTTAACTGCAACTGCAAATGGTGGGTGTACTGATGATAGTTTAATGAACGTGGTAGTTAGCCCCAGCCCAAATGCTGCATTTACAATTAATAATGATGTGCAATGTTTTCGGGGTCATGTGTTCAACATAACTAATAACAGTACTATTACAACCGGCGCTATACAATACAACTGGAGTTTTGGTGATGGCAAATTTGATACGGCACAAACTTTAAATTACACTTATACCACTGCGGGAAATTATGTAATTAAATTAATAACTACTGCGTCTACTGGTGGTTGTAAGGATAGTGTTAGCCGCAGTGTGGTAGTGCATGCCACACCTGTAGCCGATTTTACTATCAGATCAGTTTGCGAAAATTTATTGGTGCCGGTAGTTAACCGTACGCTCAACAATACATCCTCGGTCATAGATTATTTGTGGAATTTTGGAAACGGCCAAACAGATACTGTAAAAACCCCCGTGTACAGTTACCCCGCAGCCGCCACCTACCCAGTTACTTTAACGGTAAGTACAAAGCAATGCCCTCTTTCGCCGGATAAAAAAACTATTAATGTTACGATTGATGCGGCTGTGCCCGGCATAGTATACCCGGTAAAAGATGCTGCATTTAATTTTCCGGAGCCTTTGCAGGCAAGGCAAATTGGCAACAGTGTTACCTGGACACCACCCTCCAGTTTAAATAACCGCTTTAGCTATACTCCAACTTTTACAGGCATTACACCACAGTTGTATACAATTCTTTTAAAGACTGCCACGGGTTGCATAACTGTGGATACACAGTTTGTTACTACTCATAAAAAAATTGAAATCTATGTGCCCACTGGTTTTACACCAAACGGTAATGGTATAAACGAAAGATTGCGGCCGGTATTAATTGGGTTTAATAAAGTAAATTATTTTAGAATCTACAACCGTTGGGGCCAATTATTATTTAGTACGAACAGCGATCAGCCGGGATGGGATGGAAAAATAAATAACAAACCTGCAGAAATGCAAACCATCATCTGGATGATTGAAGCGGTGGATGTAGATGGCAAAGTGCACAACCGGCAGGGGAGTACTGTGGTGATAAGGTAAACAATTTCGAAAATTAATTTTTCCTGAAAAATATATCATACCCAAACCGAACAATTGTTCCTATAACGACGATAAGAAAAAAAATACGTATAAATTTATTACCTTTTAAAATGGCCAGCCTGGCGCCAAACAGCGAACCGGCAAAATTAAACACCGCCATAGGAATGGCATAATGATATAAAATATTTGCGCTACCACTAAAATATATGATAGAGCCAATGTTGGTGGATACATTTAATATTTTGGAATGAGCACTTGCTTTTAAAAAATCGTAACCCATAATACTTATAAAGAATAACACCATAAAGCTTCCTGCTCCCGGCCCGATAAATCCATCGTAAAAGCCAATTATTACTGCAAACAATAAACAGTAGGCAATATTATTTTTTTTACCAACAGTTGTTCTTACCGACTGCCCAAAATCTTTTTTGGTATAAGTATAGATAGCCACTGCAATCAATACCATAAACAAAATAGGTTTCATAAAAGTATTGCTTACAGTGGCAACCGTTTTTGATCCTGCATACGCCGCAAGCAATGCAAATGAACACATCACAACTAATAACTTCCAGTTGATTTTTACTTTTAAACTGTATTGTACAGCGGCAATGGCTGCACCAAAAAATGAGGGGATTTTTGTAGTGCCCAAAACTGTGGCTAACGGATGATTTGGCAGGGTAACAATTGTAGCGGGAGTTTGCACTAAGCCGCCACCACCTACTATTGCATCAATAAAACCAGCAGCAAATGCAGCTATGCAAAGAATAATTATTTCGCTGGTCATTTAGCTGAATAATTTCTTTCTCCAAATAATAAACTGCCAATGCGTACCATATTGCTGCCAGCTTCAATCGCAATTTTATAATCGCCGCTCATACCCATAGAGAGCGTTGCTAGCTGAAAGTTAATAGTTGATGGTTGTGTGCTTGAATCAAATATTTTTTTTAGGTGGTCGAATTCATTTTTCACAACGTCTTCATTATCAGAAAAACTTGCCATACCCATCAATCCAATAATTTTTATGTTTTTTAATTCGTGCAATTCGTGTAATTGGATTAATTCGTGCAACTCGTTTTCAGCTAACCCAAATTTAGTTTCTTCTTTTGCAATATGCATTTGTAATAAACAATTTATTACACGGTTATTTTTTAACCCTTGTTTATTTATTTCTTTTAATAAATTAAAACTATCCACGCCGTGTATTAAATGTACAAACGGTGCGATGTACTTTACCTTATTGCTTTGCAGGTGGCCAATAAAATGCCAGCGTATAACTTTGGGCAACTGTTGATATTTATCTGCCAGTTCCTGTACATAATTTTCTCCAAAATCACGATGGCCGCAATTGTACAGTTCCATTATATCTTCTACAGGTTTTGTTTTACTAACTGCAACAAGTGTAACAGACCTGCTATCCAGTTCAGTTTTTAAATCTTGGTATGCTTTTATATTTGCTGCCATTTTAAAATGAAATTTTTAACCAGGGTAAATTTTTTATTCTTTGTAATAAAAAATAACAACCTGCAAATGAAAAAGGAATAAGGGCCCAGGTAAGCCATGCGTTTTTAGAAATTAAATAATGTATGCCTATTAATCCTGCTATCAAAAACATTTGTATAACCGTCTTCGCAAATTTGCCGGTTTGTTGTTGGGTATTTACCTGGCGGGAAAATGGAAGATAATGATCGTGCAGTATTGACATTAATAAAAAAATGAGCAGGTTATTAAATAAGCCCAAAATAAAATCATCGGCAATACTAATGCCCCATACATACCATGCAAAACAAAAAAGAGAAAGATAAATAAGGATAAAAAATTTGGTTAAAATTACTTTTAATCCTCCTGTTATTAAATGGCCTGGTTTGGCAATGGGCGTACTCTGGTAAATCCATGATGCCAGAAAATTTTCGTGAGTAGTAATAAATGCAACACTGCCTGCCAGTGTAAACATTGGCAGGTATATAAAAAACAAAAACATGTTTGTGCCAGGTAAATTTTGCCAAAGCGTGGCTGTATTTTGCCCGCTCTTAAAAACAAAAATAAAAATAAATACCAGCAGGTATGCAAGACTTGGGTAAAATTGCAGTTTGAAATTTTTATCCCTGCCGGTGATTTTCCATACCATTTCAAAACTGCTGCGTTCAGTTTTGGATGAGCATATAATACCAGATAATTTTGAGGAAATACTTTTGGAAGTTTGATGTATTAATGCCGTATTTTTTTTACCGGCACCATCATTATTAAGTGCGGCCAGTTTGTTTGCAAATGCCGGCGCAAGAAATTTTAGCATTACCCAAAAAGTAATGACAGGAACCACAACTGCACATACAATCATCAGTAAATGAATGGTATCAAAATTAAATTGATGCATCGCTTCTAAGCTAAGCGCCATCCAAACTGGCGGTAAAAAATACGAATAGGTGTGTAAGGTAAAACTGGCTTCTATTGCAGAAAAATTAATCAGCCTCGGTAATATTTGAAAACCTACTGCAAAAAATACCGTCATAAAA
The DNA here is from genome assembly GCA_043756235.1 of Ferruginibacter sp. GTDB lineage: Bacteria > Bacteroidota > Bacteroidia > Chitinophagales > Chitinophagaceae > Ferruginibacter. Next base: position 16,458 of record JAYURK010000005.1, read on the forward strand.
ATCTGAAAGTAACCAACAATGTCTTTTACCTTTTGCTCATTACTAAATTTTAATATTAAAGCATATAAAAGATAAGTGAGAAAAACAGAAAAAGCTACAGTAAGTAAAATGGTTACGATGCTGGTTAACCCTGTAATCAGTCCAAATTGTATAAAAATAAAAATTACAGGAATACTTGCCAGGGCAATGGTAAATTGTAACAAATAAACTAAAATATGCACCAGCCTAGCTACAAATAAAGTTTTACTGTTAACGGGTTTAGGTAAAATAATCTGGTTATCGGCTGTATCCAGTAATACCGCACTAAAATCGGTAATCATTGTCATCGCCATCATAAATAATACATAAGAATGTATAAATATCATAGTAAGTACAAAAGATTCCAGCACAAAAACCAGGGCGCCTATAAACAACCCGAAAATTGCATATACAATTAACGTCATCAGCAAAGGATTGCTGTTTTCTTTTTGTTGCCGCATTTTCCAGTTCAGGTAAACCCTGCGCTTGTCCATCAGTATTTTTGTTTCTGCAATAATTTTAAGTCTTTCAAAGTCTACACCCTGGCGTATAAAAATTTTAACACAGGATAAAATAAATCTTAAAATCAATTTATCCATGATTAGCTTTTTAAGATGTCGATAAATTGCCCGGCAGTATTTTGATGCTGATTGGTGCCACCGGTTAGTGCAGTAAAAATATTTTCTAAAGATCCCTGGTGAGCATTGTTTTTTAATGTTTCAAAACTTCCGTCAGCAACTACTTCACCTTTATCAATAATAATGATCCTGTCGCTTATTTTTTCTACCACATCCATAATATGAGAAGAATAAAAAATTGTTTTGCCGCTTTGTTTTAGTTGCGCCAATATTTCTTTAATTAAAATTACGGCATTAGCATCAAGGCCGCTTAAGGGCTCATCTAAAAAAATTATCTCGGGGTTGTGCATCAGTCCGCTGATCAATAAAACTTTTTGTTTCATGCCTTTACTGTAACCATTCATTCGTTGTGTAGCCTTATCACTTAATTCAAAAAGGTGCAGCAGGTCCATCGATTTTTTTTCAATAGCTGCATCTTCCATTTGATACAGTTTGCCAACAAAACGTAAATATTCCATTGGCGTAAGTACATCATACAATGCTGCCTGCTCCGGTATGTACCCAATTTTTTGCTTGATCTCTATGGGATTTTTTCTTACGTCCATTCCCAGTACCGAAACATCGCCGTCAAAATCACTAATAATGCCGGTGAGTATTTTTATGGTAGTACTTTTTCCGGCACCGTTGGGGCCAATGTAGCCAACAATTTGGCCTGCATCTATAGTAAGATGAATACCTTTTAAAACATACCTGCCGTTGTATTGTTTTTTTAAGTAAGCAATTTTAATTATGCTCATAAAATAATTTGATGTAATATACCTCAGACTAATTAAATAAAAATGTGCAAACGAGTTATCATTCATTTGCACATTTATAAATTCTCTAATCAAAACTCGCCTTCTCCATAATTAGTTACCCCTTCAAGGGGCGGAGGGGGTGCTACTTTAATATACTTCTGCTGATAACAATTCTTTGTACTTCGCTGGTGCCCTCGTATATCTGCGTAATTTTTGCATCCCTCATCATACGCTCCACATGGTATTCTTTTACAAAACCATATCCACCATGAATTTGAACAGCTTCAGTTGCCGTCCACATAGCAGTTTCACTTGAAAAAACTTTTGCCATGCTGCCGCTTAAAGTGTAATCTAATTTTTCGTCTTTTTCCCATGCTGCTTTTAAGCAAAGCATACGGGCACATTCAATTTTTGTAGCCATATCGGCCAGTTTAAATTGTATGGCCTGGTGGTGCATAATTTCTTTACCAAAAGCTTTACGTTGCTTACTGTAGGCTAATGATCTTTCATAAGCGCCACTAGCAATACCTAATGCCTGCGATGCAATACCAATTCTGCCACCGGCTAAAGTTTTCATGGCGAATTTAAATCCAAATCCATCATCGCCAATGCGGTTTTCTTTAGGCACTTTTACATCATTAAATAAAATGCTGTGTGTATCACTACCCCTTATACCTAATTTATTTTCTTTGGCACCAACGGTTACGCCTGGCCAGTTTTTTTCTACAATAAAAGCATTAATACCGCGGCTGCCCTTGCTGATATCTGTTTGAGCAATTACTAAATATACCGAAGCGGTGCTGCCATTGGTGATCCAGTTTTTTGTGCCATTCAATAAATAATGGTCTTGTTTATCTTCTGCAGTGGTTTGTTGCGATGTGGCATCACTGCCGGCTTCCGGTTCGCTTAATAAAAATGCACCGATATATAATTCCCCATCTTTTTTTCCTTGTGCTAAAGGGGTTAAATATTTTTTCTTTTGATCCTCACTTGCATATTCCTGCAGGCCATAACAAACCAGGCTGTTGTTTACACTCATGCACACACTTACACTGGCATCTACTTTGCTAATTTCTTCCATGGCCAAAACATAACTTACTGTATCCATTCCGCTGCCACCGTATTCTGGTTTTACCATCATACCCATAAAACCCAGGTCGGCCAACTTTTCTATTTGTTCTTTAGGAAATTTTTGTAATTCATCCCGTTCAATAACGCCGGGCAGGCATTCGTTTACGGCAAAATCTTTTGCAGCCTGTTTTATCATTAATTGTTCTTCGGTAAATTGAAAATCCATATACAATCGTTTTAGTTTGCTGCAAAAATAAGCTAACAGTGCTGTGATTGTAAAGTTTGTGGAGGTTATTTTTTGTGGTCCGCTACAGGATTCAGAGTGATTTGTGTTGCTTTTGTATCTTTGCCCACTTAATTATTTCCTTTGCAAACAGCACAACAAAACCTCAGGCTTCAAAAAATTATTACTGCAATTGCCATTTTTTTATTTTTTATTAAAATTGCTGCCTGGTACATTACCAATTCGGTTGCCATTTTAACCGATGCATTAGAGAGCACGGTAAACGTAATTGCCGGTTTAATTGGAGTATACAGTTTATATGTATCTGCAAAGCCAAAAGATTATGATCATCCGTACGGGCATGGAAAAGCAGAATTTTTATCAGCCGCTGTAGAAGGCACTTTAATAACAGTGGCGGGCTTTATTATTATTTATGAAGCCATAATTAATTTGTTGCAACCGCATGCCCTGCAAAAATTAGACTATGGAATTATACTGGTATCAATAACTGCTGTGATTAATTATATTGCCGGTGCAATATGTATTAAAACTGGCACCAAAAATAATTCGCTGGCGTTAATTGCCAGTGGCAAACATTTACAATCGGATACCTGGAGTACTTTAGGAATAATTGCAGGCTTACTGCTTATTTTATTTACCAATGTGCCCTGGATGGATAGTGCGGTGGCCATACTATTTGCACTGATTATTATTTTTACGGGTTACAAAATTATACGCAGTTCTGTTGCAGGCATAATGGATGAAGCGGATGAAACACTTTTACACAAAATGGTGGCTACATTAAATAATAACCGAAAGCCTAACTGGATTGACCTCCACAACCTGCGTATAATAAAATATGGTTCTACTATTCATTTAGATTGTCACCTTACAGTGCCCTGGTATTTAAATGTACATGAGGCGCATAATGAAATTGATGCTTTGTCAGTACTGGTTAAAGAAGAGTATGGAGAAGCTGTGGAGCTTTTTGTACATAGTGATGGTTGCCTTGATTTTAGTTGCCCGGTTTGTGAAAAAAATGATTGCCCTGTACGTAAACACCCTTTTGAAAAAAAAATTCAGTGGACAATTTCTAATATCTCCAACAATAATAAACACACTTCAGTTACACAATAGTTACAAAAAAAAGCCATCTCAAAAAATATTTGAGATGGCTTTTTTTAATTTATTTTGAAATGATACTTTTAGTTACTTAAAATATTTTTTGGAACTGAAGCTTCGTTGTTAAACAATCTAAAATAATAAACACCATTTGCAACAGCCGGCGTTTTTTTATCGATGCTGTTTAAACCCTTTTGTAAAATAATGGCTTCGTTCAGCAGTATTCGTCCATTGGCATCATAGAGTACAAGGTTGGCTTTTTGATTTTGTGTACTGGCAATATTGATTAATGCATTTCTGCCTGCGGTATGTAATTGCGCAGTAACAATATCCATCGACTTGCTGGTTTTTGAATAAATGGTTACTGTCTTGCTTAATTCTTTACTGTTATCTTTATCAACCATGGCCAGTCTGTAATAATTTACACCGGTTAAAGGATTAGCATCTGTAAAATAATAATGCATTTCGTTGCTCGAAAATCCGGATGCTGCAACTTTTCCTATCACTTCATAATTGCTGCCATTGCTGCTTCTTTCCACATTAAAATAATCGCTGTTTACTTCTGTTGCGGTTATCCAGTGCAGTAGATTTTTTCCTTTATTTTCAGTAACATTTAATTCAAGCAGTTTTATTGGTAGCGGAGCAGAGATGACTTCAGCATAACCCCTGTCTGGTGCACTGCCAACAAATGGTAAACCCACATATACACCGGCATCAATCAAAGTGGAACTGCTTTGTAATTGAAAATTTGTAGCCGAAACAAATAATGGATTGTTAGTTGTATTTCCGGCTGTAGTATAGTTTGCAGGCGTGCCGGAAAAATCTACTGCATTATTTTGTGCATTATTATACAGGTTGTTATTATTTACCGTAATGGTATTAATATTATTTGCTGCCGCTGCCCTGAACCAGGTGTTATAAAATCCCTGGAAAATATTATTTTTTACACTCAAATTGCTCATACTGCCTGCAGCAATACA
>JAYURK010000006.1:0-2466 GCA_043756235.1 Ferruginibacter sp.
GGCGAACCGGAAAATGAAGGCAAAGGAAAGTTAAATATGAAAGAAGTAATATTCGGTCATATTATGGATGGCCACGAGTTCCATTTTTTTAACGCCTCCCTCCCTTTACCCGTAATATTATACTCTCCTCAAAAAGGTTTTTCCACTTTTATGTCGTCTGCTTTTCATCATGGGGAGCATGAAGTGGATGGTTATAATTTAATAAAAGGAAAGGTTGTACCAACCGATCCAACAGTTAAAGTGTACGATTTTTCTTTAACCCGTAATGTAGTGCAAATGCTTTTGGCTCTAATAATTTTGGTTTGGATAATGGTGAGCATTGCAAAAAAATACACCACTGGCCAAGGCGTAACGTCTGCACCAAAAGGAATGCAAAGTTTACTGGAGCCTGTAATTACATTTGTAAGAGATGAAGTAGCAGTGCCTAATTTGGGTTATAAATCCGCTAAGTATCTTCCTTATCTATTAACCATTTTCTTTTTTATTTTAATCAATAATATTTTCGGTTTAATACCGGGCACGGCAAATGTTACGGGTAATATTGCCTTTACTGTAGTGCTGGGTGTTATCTCTTTTGTTGTTACCATTGCCAGCAGTAATAAACATTACTGGGCACATATTTTTAACCCGCCGGGAGTGCCATTAGGTGTAAAGTTTATTTTAGTGCCGGTGGAATTTTTGAGTATGTTCTTAAAGCCTTTCTCATTAATTATTCGTTTGTTTGCTAACATGGTAGCAGGGCATATTATCATTATCTGTTTAATTTCATTGATATTTATTTTTGGAGAAAAAATGGGCACAGCCGCAGGCTGGGGTGCTTCTCCTTTATCAATAGCATTTACCATTTTTATTTATTTTATAGAAGTATTAGTGGCGTTTTTACAGGCGTTCATCTTTACCACACTTACTGCAGTTTTAATTGGCGGTGCAATAGAAGGCGATCACAGCAACGATGACAGTCATCATGCTAAACACGACCAGGTATATGATGATGCCATTATAATTTAGGAATTATTAATTAACAATAAACCAAGTAACATGAACTTAGGATTAATTTTACTGGAAGGCATTGCAAATGCAGGTGGCGCCGTAGGTGCTGGTCTTGCCGCAATGGGTGCAGGTATTGGTATTGGTCAAATTGGTAAAGGTGCAGTAGAAGGTATTGCCCGTCAGCCAGAAGCCACTAATGATATCCGTGCTAACATGATTTTAGCTGCTGCCCTTGTAGAAGGTGCTGCTTTATTTGCTATCATCGTGGGCTTCCTTGCAATGGTTTTATAAAATCGTTGCCAACTTTTTACTGCATCCAAAGTACAGGGCGGAGGATGCAGTATTTTAAAGCCCCTAAAGGGGGAAATGTGGTTAATCAGATTTTTGATACTGGCTTTTGTACTAATTCAACAATAAAACATTGGAGTTAAGATAATAGTCATAAGCCTTAATAATTTATAACATGGAACTTTTATTACCGGAAATTGGTTTACTTTTTTGGACGCTTTTAGCTTTCCTTATTGTGTTTTTTATTCTAAAAAAATATGCATGGCCAGCTATTGTAAAAGGATTGAACGACAGGGAAAATTCTATTACCGAAGCATTGGCTACCGCCGAAAAGGTAAAGTTGGAAATGGCACAAATGAAAAATGATAACGAAGCTTTGCTGGCAAAAACCCGTGAAGAAAGAGGCATTATTTTAAAAGAGGCTAAAGAAATAAAAGATAAAATTGTAAACGAGGCTAAGGAAGAAGCCAAAGCAGCCGCTGCAAAAATTATGGCCGATGCACAGTCAACTATACAGCAGCAAAAGATGGCAGCACTTACCGATTTAAAAAATCAAATTGGTAATTTAGTAATTGAAACCAGCGAAAAAGTTTTACGCAAAGAATTAAGTAATAAAGCCGAGCAGGAAAATTATATTAAAGTGTTGGCATCGGAAGTGAAATTAAATTAGGAGCAGTCCCTATCTCCGCCAGCCGGCGGAGGAAATGGAGGCGATCATATTTTATATTTAAGTTTTAACCATCAGTATTTTTCAACATAAAAATACTGATACAAATCAAGTTCTCCGCCAGCTGGCGGAACAGGGGTATGAAGAATCCACGTTTAGCAGGCAGGTACGCAAAAAGTTTATTGGATTTGGCTGCAGAGCAAAATTTAATTGAAGCTGTGTATGCCGATATGAAATGGCTGAACAGCGTTTGCAAAAGCAATCCTGATTTTACAGCGGTATTAAGCAGCCCGATTATTAAAGCTGATAAAAAAGAAGCAATTATAAATGCCGTTACCCAAAGCAGGGTGAGTGTTTTAACTACCGCATTTATTCAGTTGCTGGTTAAAAAAACAAGGGAAGCCAATTTACCCGAAATTGTAAATGCTTATATTGACCAGTACAATACGTTGAACAATATTCAGAAAGTAAAAATTACTACCGCTTCTCCGCTTACCGATACTTTAAGAGAAGAGATTATG
>JAYURK010000007.1:0-21094 GCA_043756235.1 Ferruginibacter sp.
CCTTCTTCTACATAAAAAGAGATATTTTTAAAAAGGGTGCGTATCCCAAACGATTTACTTAAATTTTCAACTGAAGCGTAATGCATAGCGGCAAAGGTACTTGTAGATTTACGATTTAAGAATTAAGAATTAGGGATGTTTGAATAAAACATATTTTTGCCCTGATTGTTTTTCGATTTTTTTTTTACAATTTGAAACTATAATCTTTATCATGGCTGCCGCATACAATACTGGCAGCAGCAGCTTTAGGCGGCAAATTATTAAACTGCATCTGTAAATGAATGTTTCCTCATTATTAAAATCAGAATCTTATAAAAGGGGAATGGCGCTATCCGTAATTTTTAACATAGCGGCAAAATTCCTGCTCTTTTTATTAACAATATGTATTGCCCGTTTATTTGGAACCAACATTAAAACAGATATTTATTTTTTTATCTATACAGCTATGCTGCTTCTTTCTGGTTCAGTAAATGCCGTAGATACTGCTGTGATTATTCCGGAATCGATGCGCCTGCGGCAAAGCCAGGGCGTAAATGCCGCAACAGCTTTTTTAAATTATTTTCTTCGGTTTTATATTTTCATCGGTCTTATTTTTATAACACTGATATTCTTTTTTGGCAATTCAATTTTTGCCAGTGTATCCAAATTTGCTGCAACAGATATTAAAATGTACAAAAATTATTTTGTAATCGGTTCACTTTACTTTCTTTTTCAATTGCTGATTAATTACTTGAACGCTGTTTTGGTATCTTTAAAATTTTTCACTGTGCCTATGATCATCAGTGGTATTAACAGTAGCATTGTAGTTGTAGGATCTTTATTAATGTATAAACAGTATGACATAAAAAGTGTTTTATTAAGTGGGTTGGCTGCTTATGTTATTAACCTGACGGCAGTAATTTTTATACTTAAAAAAATAGCAGGGTTTGATTTCAGGATTTGCCAAAGCAATCCCGGAAAAAATATATGGAACAAATTATTTTTTTCGCAGCTGGGGCAATTTGCTACCCTGGCCAGCAGTTATTTTCCCCTTTATATTTTAAGTGGTTTTAACAGTGGCCTTATCAGCGCCATGAATTATGGAAAAAACATTGCAGATATACCCAATACTTTATTTACAGCACAGGTGGCCGGCGTAAGCGGTATAAAAATGAATGAACTGGCGGCGCAAAATAATCTTCACATTTTAAACAATACATTTCTTAAATCTACCAAACTGCTGGTGTTTATTTTGGTGCCTTCAGGTTTTTTTATGTTTGTATTTGCTGAACCGCTGGTGGAGCTTTTTTACGCATCCGGGAATTTTACCTTTGAAGCCATTAAAGAGGCTGCAAAATTTTTACAACTACTGTCTGTTACTTTATTCAGTATAGGTATTAATGCAATGGTTACCCGTATTTTTATTGCCATGCAAATAATAAAGCAGGCACTTTTTTATAAAATAATTATGAATGGCTTATTAATAATTGCAATTTGGGTGTTTACCAGGTTTGGTGGCGCTTATGGTTTTGCTTACGCCATAGTTTTTATGAACTCCATCAACTTTTTTGGTATGTTCTTTATATGCCGTAAATTTTTTAAAAGTATACAATACAACGTTATTGTAAAATTTACGGTTATAATTTTTGCCATTAATTTGCCACTGGCCGTTATGATACATTATTTAATAAATACCTCAGCTATTTATTATCTATATAAACTTATTTTGGGTGGGGCAATGTTTTTGCTGGTAATGTATTTGGCTAACCGCTTTAAAAAAATTGCAATTTTATGAATGTAACAACAAAGAAACCTGCCGACTGGACCGAACAAAATATATCTGATTTTTGGGACTGGCAAAGCAAAAGTGTATCCCGCCAACACCAATACTTTACATCAGTAATGGCGCCGGGCATTGTAAATTTTTTAAAAACAAAAGGCTTATTAAAAGGACAGGTATTAGATTACGGTTGCGGTGCCGGCCACCTTTTGCAACAAATGATAAATGTAAAAGGAGTGACGTTATACGGACTTGATTTTTCTGAAGACTCTATTACTGCTACCAAACAACGAATTCAGAATGCTGCGGCTGTTAACCAACTGGTTGTTGCAACAACGCTGCCCAGTACATTTAGTAATGCGGCTTTTGATACCATTACACTTATAGAAACAATAGAGCATTTGCAAGATGCTAAATTGCATGAAACTTTTAACGAGTTATACCGCCTTTTAAAACCAGGAGGCAAATTGTTCATCACTACACCTTTTAATGAAGACTTAAGCAAGCACATGCACTTTTGCCCTTTTTGTACAACTGAATTTCATCATATACAACATATGCAGTCTTTCACGGTAGAAAGTTTACAAGCACTGGCAGTGCAGCATCATTTTGAAGTAGCCTATTGCAATAATATAAATATTGAAAAATTAAGACTGGGGGCCGTGAAATTTTTTATAAAAAAAATGCTGAAAGATGTTGGGGCTGCTGCGGGGTTGATGGAAAAAGTGAAAGAAAAAAATCCTAACCTTGTAGCTATCTTATTAAAACCTTTGTAAAATATTTTTATATGCTTAGGGATGATGATAGCGCCATAAAACTTTTAATCATTACGCCTTCACTGCTGTGCGGTGGTGCAGAAAAATATGTATCACTGCTTTGCAATAATATCAGCACCGAAAAATTTAGTGTGACACTGCTGGTTTTAGATAATCAAAATCCATTTTACACAATCACCAACAGCAATGTAAAGCTGGTTGATTTAAAAGTAAAGCAAGTTCGTAATTCTTTATTTAAAATAAGGGCAATGGTTAAGCAACTGCAGCCGGATATTTTATTTTCTACCGCTAATCACCTTAACATTTACCTTGCTGCCTCCAGGCGGTTTTTTTCAAAAAAAATAATTTTTATTGCAAGAGAATCCAGCTTGGTTAGTAGTAATAGTAAAAGAGCAAAGTTTCCTTTTTTATATAATGGGCTGATAAAAAAATTTTACCGCCGCTTAGATTTTATTATTTGCCAGTCGGTTTACATGCAGCAGGACCTGATTGATCATTACAATATAAAAAAAGAAAACACCATTGTAATTAATAATGCTGTGGAAGAAAATATTGCAGCGTTAGCTGATGAAATAAATTTTCAACCCCATAAATTTATAACGGTTGCCCGGCTTTCTGCCGAAAAAGGAATTGACCGGTTGATACGTTCAGTAGCAAAACTGAATGCTCCCTTTATTTATTATATTATTGGCGACGGCGATAAAAAAAGAGAGCTGCAAAATTTAATTGAACAATTGGGTTTACAACAAAAAGTTTTTTTAACTGGCAATAAAGAAAATCCATTTGCAGGCCATGCCGATGCCCATCTTTTTTTAATGGGTTCTCATTACGAAGGTTTTCCCAACACCCTGCTGGAGGCTGGTGCAATGGGAATACCGGTAATTGCATTTACTGCACCCGGCGGCATCAGCGAAATTATAACCCAGGGGCAAAATGGCTTTTTGGTAAATAACGGCGATGAAAATGAATTTGCCGCTGCTGTTGAAAAAGCAATGGGTATAAATTTTAACCGTCAACTCATTAAAAGTGTTACGCTTCAAAAATATTCCTTAAACCCGCTGATAAAAAAAACAGAAGCTGTTTTTGTTCATCTGCTACAGGGTGTATTGCCCAACCAATAGCTGCAAGCGCAAAAAATTTATAAAAATTACAATTGCTCATCACCGTTTCATTAAACAGTAGCTGGTGGCAGTTTAAAAACATCTTTTAGCAAATAAAAAAAATAGCCCATATTTGCGCCCTGTACATAAGCCGAAAAATGAGCCTGCAATGAACGGAACAAAACCTAAATTATTAATATTCATCAATACATTACAATCTGGCGGAGCCGAGAGGGTGGTATCGCTTTTATTAGAACATTTGCGAAGCGATTTTGAAATTCACCTGGCGTTGTATACCAACAGTGTTGATTATCCCATTCCACCCGAAATAAAAATACTTGATCTTAAACAGCCACTGGTAGAAAAAAAATTGTACCGGTTTTTAAAAATGCCGGCACAGTCTTATAAAGTGTATCAATACTGCAAAAGAAATAATATTAAAATTTCGGTAGCTTTTTTATACCGTCCCTGTTATATCAACGCATTAATGAAAAGTATCTGGCGCTATAAAGGCAAAGTGGTTATGTGCGAAAGAACACATCAAACCACCATGCAGCAAAGCCACTCCGCAATTTACCGCATGTTTACTAAGTTTATGGTAATGTTCAGCTACAAACGAGCCGACCTGGTGCTGGCCAACTCCTACGCCATGCAAACCGATCTTATAGAAAACTTTAAAATAAAAACACCGGTTAAAGTAATTTATAATCCTATCGATCTGGGTTTTATCCGTTCTCATACCGATGAAAAGCCCGCCTTTGTTTTTGAAAAAGATATTTTTTACTTTATTAATGTAGGTGGTTTTAGAAAAGAAAAAAATCATTTGCTGCTGTTGCAGGCATTTTTTATAATGAAGCAACTGCCCTGTAAATTATTGATTGTTGGTGGCGGCAATATGGAAGAAGGATTGAAACAAAAAGTTGCCGACTTTGGTATGAACAATAAAGTGGTTTTTTGCGGATGGGATAATAATCCCTTTAAGTATGTAAGCCGCTCCAATTGTTTTGTTTTAAGTTCGGATGTAGAGGGTTTTCCAAATGTATTGATAGAAGCACTGGCTTGTGGCAAACCGGTAATATCTACCGATTGCAGCAGCGGCCCCAGGGAATTGCTGGCGCCTGCAACAGATTTGCACCACCGTGCAATAAATAATTACGAAATTGGCGAGTACGGTATTTTAACACCCGTAAATGATGTAATTGCCCTGGCCGCAGCAATGAAGAGAATGTATGAAGATGCTGGCTTGCGTAAACAATTGGAAGAAAAAGCAAAAGGCCGTGCCCAGCAGTTTGATGTGGATGAGATAAAACAATATTTTCATGTAGCCTTTACTGCAGTGTAACTTTAGCAGCATTAATTTTTTATTACTCCTGCATTTAAAATATAAAATCCTTACATCATTTTTCATATAATGGTTTAATCTGCCCCTTTCAACCCCGCCTTTGCATAATTATCTCTATTTTTGCCAACTGATAAAATACAAAAAGAATGCATACGATTTTACTCACCGGTGGAGCAGGATTTATAGGGTCGCACCTTGCCCGTTTATTTGTTACAAAATATTCGCACTATACTATTGTAAACCTGGATAAACTTACTTACGCAGGTAACTTAGAAAATTTAAAAGATATAGAAGATAAACCCAATTACAGTTTTGTAAAAGGAGATATTACCGACCTGGAATTAGTAAGGGATCTTTTTAAAAAACACCAGTTTACAGCGGTTTTGCATTGTGCTGCCGAAAGCCATGTAGACCGCTCCATTACCGATCCGCTGGCATTTATAAACACCAATGTTTTAGGCACAGCATCTTTATTGCAGGCTGCAAAAGAAAGTTGGAATAATAATTTCAGCGACAAAATTTTCTACCATATTTCAACCGATGAAGTATATGGTTCACTGGGCGAAACAGGTTTTTTTACTGAAGAAACGCCTTACGATCCCCGCAGCCCCTACTCGGCATCTAAAGCTTCCTCCGATCATATTGTAAGAGCCTTTTTTCATACGTATCACTTTCCGGTTAAAATTAGCAATTGCAGTAATAATTATGGCCCTTTTCATTTTCCCGAAAAATTAATACCACTTTGCATTCATAATATCATCAATAATAAACCCCTGCCTATTTATGGCAAGGGAGAAAATGTACGTGACTGGCTTTTTGTAGAAGATCATGCCCGGGCCATTGATGTAATTTTTCATCAGGGAAAAATTGGCGAAACCTATAATATTGGCGGCCATAACGAATGGACCAACATTGCATTGGTAAAAGAATTATGCAAACAGATGGATGAAAAATTGGGCAGGGAAGCAGGTGCTTCAGAAAAATTAATTACTTATGTAAAAGACAGGGCTGGTCACGATTTGCGCTATGCTATTGACGCTAGCAAATTAAAAAATGAATTGGGCTGGTTGCCCTCTTTGCAATTTGAAGAAGGCATCAGTAAAACCATCGACTGGTATCTTAACAATAAACAATGGCTGGATGAAGTAACCAGTGGCAATTATCAAAAATATTATCAGCAACAATATCAATAATAAAAAAACAAAATTCCCCTTTAGGGGATAGGGGTATGAAAGGAATCATTTTAGCAGGCGGCTCAGGCACAAGATTATATCCCATAACAATGGGTATCAGCAAACAATTAATGCCTATTTACGATAAACCCATGATCTATTATCCGTTAAGCACATTAATGCTGGCGGGAATAAAAGAAATTTTAGTGATCACCACACCCGACGACCAGGCACAGTTTATTCGGTTACTGGGCGATGGCAGCCAGTGGGGATGTAAAATTGAATATGCCAAACAGGAAGTGCCTAATGGCCTGGCCCAGGCATTTGTAATTGGCGAAAAATTTATTGGCAGCGATAGTGTGGCATTAGTACTGGGCGATAATATTTTTTACGGCAGCGGTTTTAGAAAGTTACTGGAAAGCAGTATAGATCCTGATGGTGCAGTAATATTTGCATACCCGGTAAGCGATCCGGAAAGATACGGCGTGGTGGAATTTGATGATCATTACAATGCACTTAGTATTGAAGAAAAACCATTAAAACCAAAAAGCAATTATGCCGTACCGGGATTGTACTTTTACAATAACGAAGTGGTGAACATTGCAAAAAATATAAAACCCAGCGCCAGGGGCGAATATGAAATTACTACTGTAAACGATACCTATCTTCAAAATAAAAAATTAAAAGTGGGCGTGCTGGACAGGGGTTTTGCATGGCTGGATACCGGTACCTTTGAATCGCTTAGCGATGCCAGCGAATACGTAAGGGTGATAGAAAAAAGGCAGGGCTTAAAAATTGGTTGCCCCGAAGAAATTGCTTACCGTATGAAGTTTATCACCAAAGAACATCTATTAAAACTGGCTGCAGAATTTAAAAAAAGCGGCTATGGCGAATATTTAGAAAAAGTAGCCGAATAATTAAATGAGTTACAGTGAATTTTATAAAACTATTTAAATCACCTGAGTTTACAGATGCATCTTCTGGCGGAGAAGGATTGAAATACTTTGCTCATCCTACTGCTATAATAGATGAGCATTGCACTATTGGAGCCGATACTAAAATTTGGCACTTCAGTCATATAATGTCCGGGGCGGTTATTGGTAACAATTGCAACCTGGGGCAAAATGTGGTAGTATCTCCCAAAGTTATTTTGGGTAATAATGTAAGGGTACAAAATAATGTAAGTATTTACGAAGGCGTTATTTGCGAAGATGATGTTTTTCTGGGGCCCAGTATGGTGCTTACCAATGTAATAAATCCACGAAGTGCGGTAAGCCGTAAAAATGAATATAAAACCACACTCATAAAAAAAGGCGCTTCCATTGGTGCCAATGCAACTATAGTTTGCGGCAACACCATTGGTAGTTATGCCTTTATTGGCGCAGGCACTGTGGTTACTAAAGATGTACCGGCTTTTGCATTAATTGTAGGTAACCCCGGCAGGCAAACTGGTTGGATGAGTGAGTATGGCCACAAATTAAAGTTTGATGCAAATAACATTGCCGTGTGCGAAGAGAGTAATCAAAAATATATTTTAGAAAATAATGAGGTAAAAAGAATACTTTAGAAGTGTAGAGGATTAGTCTGAAAGCTATAAAAATACTTCAGCACCTAAACCTCTAAACGCTAAACTCCTAAACTTCTAAACTCTAAACTTCTAACCCAAAACACCTAAAAACTTCTGCATGAAAAATTTTGCACTAATAGGGGCCGGCGGTTATATTGCCCCACGCCACATGAAGGCTATAAAAGAAACCGGTAATAATTTATTAGCAGCATTAGATAAGCATGATTCGGTAGGTATATTAGACAGCTATTTTCCGCAGGCAGATTTTTTTACAGAGTTTGAAAGGTTCGACAGGCATTTAGAAAAATTAAAACGGCACAGCACCAAAACAGATTATGTAAGTGTATGCAGCCCCAACTATTTACACGATGCCCATATTCGTTTTGGCCTGCGCATTGGGGCCGATGTAATTTGCGAAAAACCCGTGGTACTTAACCCGTGGAATATTGATGCGCTCAGCGAAATTGAACAGGAAACCGGGAAAAATATCTACACTATTTTACAATTGCGGTTGCACCCGGCCATTGTGGCCTTAAAACAAAAAATTGATGCAGCATCTGCTGAAAAAAAGTACGATATCAATTTACAATATATTACTTCACGTGGGCATTGGTACCATACCAGCTGGAAAGGCGATGTGCAAAAAAGCGGTGGTATTGCTACTAACATTGGGGTGCACTTTTTTGATATGCTAATGTGGATTTTTGGAGATGTAAAAGAAAACAACGTAATACAGCATACCGCACATACTGCCTCGGGCAACCTGGTTTTACAAAAAGCCAATATTAACTGGATGCTGAGCATAGATGTAAATACTTTACCGGCTGATATAAAAGCTGCCGGCAAACGCACCTACCGCATGTTAACCATCGATGGGGATGCCTTTGAGTTTAGCGATGGCTTTACCGAATTACATACCAAAAGTTACGAAGAAATTATTGCTGGCAGGGGGTTTGCTATGAGGGAAACTAAAGCCGCAATACAAGTAGTGCATGATATTAGAAATAGCAAAATGTAACACACCCCTAAACGCCTTTTAAAAAAAAAGAATAGTGTATTACAAAGTATATTTGCAAAAAAATGCGCCATCCATTTTCTGCCGGTAATATATTGCCTATGCAGTTTTAAAAAAATAAAAATTAAGTACAACCACAAAAATGATAAATGTAACGCAGCCTTTTTTACCGCCATATGAAGTGTACGAAAAATACATTAAACAAATATGGGAAAGAAAATGGTTAACCAATAACGGCCCGCTGGTGCAGGAGCTGGAAAAAAAATTAAAAGAGTACCTGGGGGTAAAACATCTTTTTTATACCAACAATGGAACCATCGCCATACAAATTGCTATAAAAGCAATGGAGCTTAAGGGCGAAATCATCACCACACCTTTTTCTTATGTAGCTACTACCAACTCTATTTTATGGGAAGGTTGCAAGCCGGTTTTTGCAGATATTAATTCCACTGATTTTAATATTGATCCCGAAAAAATTATTCCGCTTATTAATAAAAATACTTCTGCAATACTGGCCACACACGTGTATGGTAATCCCTGTAATGTAGAAGCCATTGAAAAAATAGCCAACGACTATAATTTAAAAGTTATTTACGATGGGGCACATGCTTTTGGCGCAACCTTAAACGGCAGGCAGGTTTTATCGTTTGGAGATGTGGCCACCTGCAGTTTTCATGCAACCAAATTATTTCATACTACCGAAGGCGGTTGCATTATTACCAACGATGATGAGCTGGCCGAAAAAATAATGTTGTACCGCCAGTTTGGTCATATTGGTGATGAATACTACAGTGTTGGCATCAATGGCAAGAGTTCCGAAATACATGCGGCCATGGGCCTCAGTAATTTGCCGCATGTAGCAGCTATTATGGCTAAACGAAAAATAATTTGCGAAGAATATGATAAGTGCCTGGCGGGTTTAAAACTTTTACGGCCAGTAGGTATACCGGGTACCAATTATAATTTTGCCTATTATCCCGTGGTGTTTGAAACTGAAAAATTATTGATAAGGGTAAAAGAATATTTAGCCAACTGCAGTGTATTTACAAGGCGCTATTTCTTTCCTTCATTAAATACACTGCCATTTGCTAACGGCAATTCCTCCCCTGTATCAGAAGATATTGCTTTAAGGGTACTGGCCTTACCGCTCTATTACGATTTATCGGTAAGCGAAGTTCAAACCATTACCGATTATCTTAAAAAATTTTTAAAATAACTTCATGCTTGTAGTCGGCGCTAAAGGGCATGCCCTGGAAATATTAGATATACTGCTGCAAGAATTTGAAGCAGGTGAAATTGTTTTTTTCGACAACCTGTCAACCAGTTTCACTTTAGCTACCATTAACCGCTTCCGTATTGTTAGGACCAATGACCAGGCGCAACAGTTTTTTAAAAACGATAACCGCTTTGTATTGGGTACCGGTAACCCGGAAATACGAAAAAAAATGGCAGCGCATCTTATTGAGCTGGGTGGCGTATTAACTAATGTTATATCGGCTACGGCTACTATAAGTAAATTAAATGTACAACTGGGCACCGGGTTAAATATAATGCACCATGTAACCATACAACCTGAGGTAACCATTGGCAACGGCAGTTTAATAAATGCCGGAGCTATTGTCCACCACGAATCGGTAATAGGTAACTATTGCGAAATTAGTCCCGGTGCAATTATTACAGGTAATGTAAAAATTGGCGATAATACCATGGTAGGTTCTGGCGCAATAATTTTACCCGGCCTAACTATTGGCAGCAATGTAAAAATTGGTGCCGGTTCGGTGGTTATAAAAAATGTTGAGGATGGCGTAACTGTAGTGGGTAACCCAGCCCGCCAAATAAAAAAGGCTCCATAAAAATATTTACTCAATTAATTAATGTAACCCATGATAGAATCTGCTAATCCTGTTGTTTCAGTTTGTGTAATAACATACAACCACGTTAAGTTTATCAAAGCAGCTATAGAAAGTATTTTACAGCAGCAGGCAAATTTTTACTGGAATATTATTATAGCCGATGATTGCTCAACCGATGGCACTACCGCCATTGTAAAAGAATATGCAGTAAACTACCCGGACCGTATACAACTGATAACACATGAAAAAAATGTTGGCCTTCATCAAAATTTTATAGATCTTTTTACAGCGCCACAAAGTAAATATGTTGCATTTTTAGATGGGGATGATATTTGGACAGATACTTTGCGTTTGCAAAAGCAGGTAGATTTTTTAGAGCAGCACAGCGAATACGCCATGGTATATGGGCGGCATGGATTAATGGACGAAGCCGGCAATCCGAAACCTTACCGGCGCATTCCGCCTTATAAAAGTGGTTATATTTTTAAAGATATTATGTTGTGCAAATTTTTACCACCCATGGCCGCTGCACTTATGCGTAACAGCGAGATACAAAAAATATATAAAAATAAAAACGAACCCGGTATCGATTTTTACCTGATTGCTACGCTTTGCAAAAACAATAAGGTAGCATATATGAACGAAAGTTTTTTTTGTTACCGAATTAATGCCGCAAGCATTACCAATTCTCAAAAACCTTTCATGTCAAACTTGTTTGTAAAAAATATGAGCCTGTTTCAAAATGAATATCCAGGTCTGGTAAAAAAGGGAATAAAAAATGGCCAACTTAAAGAGTTGTATCATCATGCAGAAAAGGAACCCGGCTTTAAAAGTTTTTTTTTACTGTTAAAAAAATTCCGTTTTTCACCACTTTATTTAAGGCAGCTGGCCAAAAGCCTGCTGCACACCCCAACAAATAATCCCTTTACAAAAGGTACACAAACAAAAAGCTGATGAACCTTTTTAAAACCAGTTTTTATTCAGCTATATCGCAGGCCACTACTGTGGCAGTAGGTTTAATATCAGTAAAAATTGTAGCCGCACAAATTGGACCGCAGGGGGTGGCGCTGCAGGGGCAGTTCATTAATTCCACCGCCATTATGGCCATATTTGCAAGCGGCGCTATTGGCGCCGGTGTAATAAAATACCTGGCTGAATATACCGGCGACAAAGCACAACAACTTAAAGTATTACGTGCAGCTTTTACAGTAACTTTTTGTACCAGTATTGTATTGGCATTTATACCGGTTATTTTTTCACGCTGGTTTGCCGTAAATACATTAAAAAATGAAAGCTATACTTCCGCGTACTGGATATACGGTTTGTTTCTACCGCTCATTTCATTTAATACGCTTTTTTCTTTTATACTTAATGGATTAAAAAAAATACCGGGCTTAACTTTTGTAAATATTTTTACTTCCATAGTAAATGTAATTTTTTTAATTTTTTTAGCCAACCAATATGGAGTGCATGGGGTTTTAATGGCTGCAAGTTTTGTGAGTGGCCTGGTTTTTTTAGTGCACCTTTATTTGTTTTCAAAATATAAATGGTTTCCTTTAAAAGCTTTAAAACCTGCCTGGGATAAAGACATCATGGTAAAATTTTTTAAATTTTCTACCATGACGCTGCTGGCCGGTTTTGGTATGCCCGTGGCACAAATATTAATAAGAGACAGAATTATTGCACAACTGGGCTTAACCGATGCCGGCTACTGGCAAACGGTAACCCGTATATCCGATTTTTACCTTAGTTTTTTAGTAGCGGTTTTAAGTGTGTACTTTTTGCCCAAGCTGGCCGGCCTTAAAGAAGATAGTGAAATAAAAAAAGAAATTTTTCAAACGGGTAAATATATTTTTCCTGCTATAATTGTAATGGCATTAACTATTTGGCTGGGTAAAGATCTTATTATAAAATATTTACTTACCGATAAATTTTTACCCGTACGTAACCTGTTTCATTACCAGCTATTAGGCGATATTTTTAAAGTGGGCGGATGGATGCTGAGTAATATTCTTTGGGCAAAAGCATTAACCCGTAAATATCTTATGATTGACGGATTTATATTGGTAATGTATGTGCTGATTAGTTTTTTATGTATTCATTATTTTGGGTTAATTGGCGCACCGCTTGGTTTTTTTATTACCTATGTTTTATATTTTTTAATAATGATTGGTGCCAATAAAAAATATTTGGTATAATTTATGAATGATACCGCAACAGTAAACAGCAGCAGATTAATGAGAGTAGCTTTTATTGGTAATGTAAATAACCACCCGTTTATAGTATGCAAACACTTAAAAGATAAAGGCGTTGATACCCTTTTTTTTGTGGAAGCGACCCGGCAAAATAAATTATACAGGCCCGAATCAACCGGCCTGGTAAATTATCCATATCCTGACTGGATAAAAGAAGTACCGCAGTTTCAGCACGCCCATGTAATGCACCTGCCGCATATTTTTGCAAAAAACATTATTGATCAAATTAATAAATGCGATGCGGTAATATTGAATGATTTTGCCCATCGCCTTATTCCGCATTTACGCAAGAGCATTATTAAAATTTGTATGTTCACCGGTGGCGATTTGGAAATAATGGGCGACTTTGATAATGTGGAGCAAATGAAAATAAGCAGTACCAAACTCAAAATGCTGCCGCAATTTATAAAAAAAGTGTATGCCCGTTATTCTGTAAAGCAGTTACGCAGTGCCATTAAAAAAAGCAACCTTGTTGGATATTTTCCGGCAGGGTTAAACTCAGAAGGAGATAAAATTTTAAATGAAATATTTGAGGGTAAACCATTTGCCAAATACAGCCATTGGTGTATGATGCTGGATGGGTTTAATTACACCCCCCCCAAAAAAAATAAAAAAGTAAGGGTACTCAACCTTGCCCGTTTTATATGGCAGCTGCCATTACCGCCCGGTACAACGGCATTGGAAAATAAAAGGAATGATATTATGATTGACGGTATCGGCCTTTTTTTAAAAGCCAATCCGGGTACACTTGATGTACATTTTATTGATAAGGGCATTCATGTGGAGGCTACAAAAGCATTAATCGAAAAAAATAATTTTACCGATGCGGTTACCTGGCACGATGAAATGCCGCTCAGTGAATTATCTGTTGAAATAGAAAAAGCCGATATTCTTTTTGACCAGTTAGGGGCTCATTTAATTGGAGCTGGGGTTATTAGTATGGCCAAAGGGAGGCCATTAATTGCCAATGCCCGGCCCGAAATTTTGCAGCAGGTTTCTACAGGCCCCATACCCGTGTGTCATGCCACCAACCCTCAGGAAGTTTTTGAATGGTTACAAAAATTAGTTTTTGATGAAGACCTCCGCATTAAAACGGGTATCCTTTCCAGCAAGTTTGCATTTGAATTTATGGATATCAGGAGTGAATCGGAATACTATTTTAATTTTATAAAAAATAAACTGGCGGAATAATTTTTTTTAAAATGGCTAACTGATTTTAATCATTTAACCAATATGTTTATCCTTGTAAGGGAAATCTGTATATTTGATTTAACGATTGAAAATAAATTTATTATAATCCCTAAATCAAAACTATGTTCCCCTCATTTTACAACCGAAAAGAAAGTAAACCCTTTACTTTCGAAAATAGTAATGCAACGAATGCCGCCGTTCCAGAAAAAAACGGCATAAAATATTTTGCACCCACAAACACCTACGCTTCTTTATTTGGGGATCAATGGAAAGAGTATAAAAAAACGCAACTGGATTCTTATTCAGGTTCGCCCATTACCGAAAAAAGATTAGATCGTTGCCTGGGCGATTTACATGATGCTCTTAAAGGCAAACTGGTTTTAGAGGCCGGCTGTGGGGCTGGCAGATTTACCGAAGTTCTTTTAAAAAAAGGTGCTGTCCTGGTATCTGCAGATCTTAGTTCTGCCGTGGAAGTTAACCAGGAAAACTTTCCTCAAAACCAAAATCATTTGGTGATACAGGCCGATATTAATGATATGCCTTTTGCCGACGAAAGCTTTGATGTAGTAATTTGCCTGGGCGTAATTCAGCACACCCCCAATTCTGAAAAAACAATTGAAGACCTGTATGCACTTGTAAAGCCCGGCGGAAGTTTAATAATAGATCATTATACTTTTAGTAAATCAAATTATTTACGCCTGGCTCCGTTATACAGGGTGAGTTTAAAAAATAAACCTTCCAGCTATACTATCCCCTATACCCAAAAACTGGTAAAAAAATATTTGCCCCTGCACAAAAAATTTTCGGGTAATAAGTTAATGAGTGTATTGCTGAACAGAATTTCGCCGGTAATTTCGTATTACGACGCTTTTCCGCAATTAACCGAAAAGCAACAGGAAGAATGGGCATTGCTGGATACCCACGATTCGTTAACAGACTGGCACAAAAATTTCAGGAATAAACCACAGTTGGTAAAATTGCTGCAATCATTAAAGGCAACCGACATTTGGTGTGCCTATGGCGGCAATGGGGTAGAAGCAAGGTGTAAGAAGCCCGTTAAAAGTTGAATTAAAAAATGAAAGTATTACAAGTTTTATACTCGGGCTTGGGTGGGCATGGCAATGTTTTTTTTTCGATGACAGATGCCAATGATGATGACAATATTCAATTTGAAGCATTATTTAATGGTGTGGAAGCGGTTAAAGAAGAATACTTACAAAAGTGTGCAGCAAAAAATATCACCTGGCATTATGTAAAAAAAAAACCGGGTTTAGATTTCGGGTTTTACATTAAGTTGTACCGGCATATAAAAAAAGCCGCACCACAAGTAATTTTTTTGCATGGCGGCGCTGCTGCCCTGCCTGCAAAGCTGGCAAAAATTACCGGCAGCACTATAAAAAAAATAGTGGTAAGAGAAACACAAGCCAATCATTTAAAAACAACTATCGACTGGATTTATTTGGCAACGGCTATGCTGGTATCCGATAAAATGGTGTACCTGAGCAACGAATACAAACAACAGGTACAAAAAAAATTACCCTGGTTGTACAACGATAAAAATTCGGTGGTTATTCCTAATGGTATTAACCTGGCCACCTTTACAAAAACTGCCATCAGGCAACAGCCGGCAACGGTAGTACTGGGCATGCAAAGCCGCCTCATCAGTATTAAAGACCACCTTACTTTACTGGAAGCTTTTAAAATAGTGTTGCAGCAACCAAATACACTGCCCCTGCATTTAACCATTGCCGGTGACGGCGCTTTTAAGCAAACACTTTTACAGCGCACCAGCGATTTAGGCATTTCAGATAAAGTAACCTTTACCGGTATGCTGGAGGAAAAAGAACTGGTAACCTTTTTACAAGGTGTAGATATTTATATACATGCTTCATTGGGCGAAACCATGAGTACGGCCATAATGCAGGCAATGGCTTGCGGTAAGCCAATTGTTGCATCGGACGTTCCGGGTATTAATAATATGATAGAAAATAACGTAACCGGATTGTTGGTGCCTGTTAAAAACGCCACAGCTATGGCAGCAGCTATAATTAAATTAATAAATAACCCTTTGAATGCCGATCAATTTGGCGCTAATGCATTTATCTTTGCGGCTGAAAATTACTCCAATAAAAAAATGCTGGATAAATATAAAATCATTTTTACCAATTGAAAATTTTACACCTTATTTACACCCATAACGTTTCAGGGGCCGAAAAATATTTAAAACATTTACTGCCTGGTCTAAAAGGACATGGCATTTATTGCGATTTAATTGTAGTATGCCCGCCGTCCAAAACCGAAATTTTACAAACTTATTGTAATGAGATTAATGCATTGGGAATAAAAACAACTTTGATCAGCTCCAGCAGGTTATCCATATTATTTACAGCAAAAAAAATAAGTGATTACTGCAATGCCCATAAAATTTGTATACTGCATGCTCATCTATTAAACTCTGATTTTATTGCAGCCCTGGCTAAATCATTTTTTAATAAAAAACTTTTTCTAATATCTACCAAGCATGGCTATCAGGAAAAAATGGTGCAAAAATATGAACCTGATAATTTTTACCAGCCCCGTGATTTGTATTATAAAGTTGCAAAATATACACTCAGTAAAATAGACGCCAATTTAACTGTATCAAAAGGCCTCGCCGACCTGTATTATAACATCAAACTGAGCGACTCACCTTACCCTTACATTCACCATGGCATTTCTTTAGATACATTCAATAAAGAATCTTATTACCGGGAATGCCGTAAATCAAATCCGCAATTAATAATAGTAGGCAGAATTGTATTATTAAAAGGTCATCGATTTTTGATTGAAGCAATGGTTAAAATAAAAGCTATTTTTCCAGAAGTTAAATTGCTGGTATTGGGCGAGGGTAGCGAAAAAAATAATTGTATTCAGCAGGTTCAGGCACTTGGATTACAAAATAATGTAGAATTTTTAGGCTTTAAGTCACATCCATATTCCTACATAGCCCATTCGGACGCTGTTATTTTACCTTCGTTATTTGAACCCTTTGGTTTAGTTTACATAGAAGCTTTTGCACTTAAAACACCTGTTGTGGCATTTGATACGCCTGCAGGTAACGAAATAATGCAGCACAATCAAACTGCTTTGCTGGTAAAAAAAGGGGATAGCGATGGCCTTGCCCAAAGCATTATTGAATTACTAAATAATGCCGATAAAAAAAACAGGATAATCGAAAACGCTTATGTAAAATATACTAATGAATTTACTACCGCGGTAATGGTAAAAAATACTGCAGACTGGTATAAAAAACTACCGCTATAGCCCTGTTTTTTTACATTGTGCTGTACCTAAAATAGTGGATAATTTCTTTTAAATAATCCAGCATCCTAAAAATGGCCTATTGCTAAAAACCGAATAAGTAAAAATATTTTTAAAGTGCCATTCAGCGATTATCAAAGTGGTGTAAGAGATAAAATAAATAAAGCCTCCATTTTTTTTCTTTATAATAACTTATAACTTTAATAGAGATTTTTATGCTTTAATTTTTTGTAATTTTCAAAGTTTGTAAAATTATCTTTTTTATTAATTTGGTAAAAAATGTGCTGGTAAGATTTAAAATTAAATCATTTTTTTCCAAAAAAGTATTGCCAAATCGTAGGTTGATAATACATTTTACCTTTATGGTTATTGCTTAAAATTTTATGAGTGTTATTAAATACTTTAGGGAGTACTTCTTTTAAAGCATTGATACCAATCGCTATCTGCAATATAGGAAAAGTGGTGAAATTATCTTGCTGAGTTGGTTTTGTGAATACCTGATGTATTACTCCTCCGGTATCAACTCCGGCATCTACAGCGTGTATAGTGGTGCCGAAATTTGCTGCATCGTTGTTATATAAAGCCCAATAACCCCCATGGCTGCCCCTGTACCAAGGGGTAATACCTACATGCATATTAATAAAAAAAGCGTTTGTGCATTGTAAAATTTTTTTATTAATAATACGGGTGCCGTTTACCAGTATAATATCCGGTTGCATTTGCAAAAGTAATTGTTTACAGGCTTCATCATTTACTGAAGCTACCCGGTATGTTTTCTCGGCATTAAATTCGGTATTGCTTAAATTGTAGGTGCTTATGAGTGAAGCTTTGCGATTGCGTGCTTTTTGTTTTAAAAAAGGCACAACTAATATTGAAAAAAGTGACTGCCCAATAACTTTTAAAATACCAATTTTTTTAATGCGGCCTTTAAATAATTTTTTTTTAGAAATGGGGCATTCAATAATTGCTGCTTCAATTAAAAAATCTTTACTCAAAGCATTATATACCCACCTGGATGATTCACCATCTGAGGCGAGGAAAACTATTTTTTTATTTTGCATTGCACAGCTAAAATTAATTTTTACATTTTCAATAAAATTGCGCAGCTTCTGTCATGGTATAATTTAAAAACCCAAACTTTTTATTTAATACTTTGTAATGGTTTAAAAGAACAGTAAGGTTAGCAAAGTTTTCATCAACGTTAATGCCGAAATTATGAGGATGCCACCATAAATGATACACTTCATTTTTTTTTGCTGCTCTTGTCATTTCGTTCATTATCCTGCTTAATTTCAATTTTTCCAACCAGGCTAAATTTTTATTATAGCACTTTAAAAACCGGCTTGCTGGAATGTTAACGGGTAAACCCTCATCTTTTTCTATTTTATGGGTATTATAACCTGAAATTGGTATGTAGGTATCCAGTAAACGACAGAGCCTTATAAAAGGTACTTCTGCTGTAAAAGTTCGGGCCTTGTATAACCATGAAGTGGGATTTCCTCTGTAAACATTAATTCCGTTATTGCTTAATATTTGAAGATATGCTGGATTAACTTGATTACGTGGAAATACTATACTACTAACTGTAATATTTTTTGCTTTAGCAATTTTTAATGCTGCTTTAATATCTGCATCAAATTCATTAGCACATTGTCCTTCTTCCAAACAATAATAATGACAAAAAGTATGTGTACCTATTTCGTGCTGGCTTTGCTGCAACTGCTCTAATAAAGAATAGCCAAAATGATAAGGGTCGGTGAGTTCATCGTTACCAATCAAAGGAAGTTCTTTTGTGTAAACATTAAAAGCTTTATTACTGTAACTGGGTGTAGTTTCTGGAAGAAAGGAGAGTAACTCTTGTTTATCTTTAGCAAATATAAACCCTACTGTTGCAAAAGTGGCTTTGAAATTATAGTGCCCAAACAAATTAATAAGTCTGGGAATAACTTTTTTAACACCAAGTATATTATCGCTGTATTTTTCTTTACTGGTTACATCCCAAACTCCCCAAAGTAATTCAAAATCGAGGGATATAACGAATGCGCCATTATGTTTTTGGGTAGTTGTCATTAAAATAAAAATAGCCCGGGGGATATAGTATGTGTAAAATTAGTTGATTTAGTTTAAACAAAGCAGCTGTTATTAGTCTACATAAAATTCATTCTGGCCGGTAATACCTGATTAAAAAATCTCCGGAGTGCATACTCACTCCTTTTGTCTTAAATATCAACCGGCATAAAGTAATAATAAGTAATAAAATATTACTTGATAACTGCAATAAAATTAAGCCTGTCATCGGCTATGCATTTGTGTTAACACTGGCGGGGGTATAAAAGTTACGTTGGTAAAAATAATCATATTAAAAATTGCCCGGTCATCCACTTTTTCTTTTTAATATTTTAATAATAATCTGTTTTGTAACGGGTATATTTTTATAGTTCCCCACATAAGCTGATGACCAATAAATTTAATTGGTCAGCTTAACTCTTTGGAGGTTATTTTGCTAAAGATACTTACCAGCATAAAGTAATAAAATGGCAGCAACACAATTTTATACCTCGCCATAGTACCGAAATTAAAAGTGGTAAAACCAATAATAAGTGCAAAAAGTATGGATACTACAAAAGCAAATAATATCAATTGATTTTTAAAAATTATCCTGAAAAATCCCAAAAATCGTGTTTTAAAAAGCAAGTACAAGGTTGCCAGTAATAAAAAGGTGGACTCCAGTGAAGTAAATAAAATAATTATTTTCTTGCTTTCCCACAAAAATGGCCTGAACAGGCAAGAGAAAATTACGCCCGGGCTTTTTAAAAGCATGCTGCTTAAAGAAGGATCAAAATTGCCCAGTTCAAAGCCAGCCCTGCTGGTTTCATCTTCATTTTGTATGTTTTGGTAATTTTGTTGAAAAGTCTGTACCTGGCTATAACTTTCTTCTACCATATCATTGATCTCGGTAGAAAAATCGGAGAATACAAGAAACAGGCTGGTTACAATAACAAACAACAGAATAACCGCAATCCTTAATAATAAATTTTTTACCTGCCATACATAACGAACGAAAATTACTATGGTTATACCTGCCAGCAATATCATAATAATATAGCTTTTAAGCATATAAATAATAAAAATGAGTAAGGGTAATACCAACCATTCCCTGAAACTGATTTGTTTTTTTACAAGGTTTTTATAAAAAATACTTACTACAAACCCCATGGCACCCAGGCAAATAGAATCCTTCATTAAGCCGCTGCCCCAAAACCAAACAGACGGGCTGTACAGTACTGCCCATGCAAGCATATTAATATTTCTCCCTTTATTGTAATCATTAAAAACTTGAAATAATTTCCACTGGCCAGCAAATGAAAATAACCCAAAGAAAAGCGAAATAATCATAAATTGGTTGAAACTGATAAAAGACAGAAGTGCGGAAATTTTCATTACACCATTTGAAGAAGCGATGCCCATGTAGCCTGAAAAGTTCATGTTGCCATCTTCTACATTATACCATTGCTGAAATTCGGCAGCAGAAGCAAAAAAATATTTGATGTTGCCAAAGTTTTCTAATAATTGTTTGTGAATAAAATCGCTGCCCACATAATAGGTGAACGAATCGCCATAGCCATAATAATATTGCACCAGTAAAGAATAGGCTACAGAACCAAACATCCTTAAAAAAAAGGCAATGAAGAAAATCTTCTTCATATCAAAATCTGTAAAAAAACTGGCTTTTTTCTTTATGAAATAATAAAAAATACCAAGGT
>JAYURK010000008.1:0-20942 GCA_043756235.1 Ferruginibacter sp.
TACGTGCTTTTTTATGGGCACCATGGCGCTTTGCAATATGAGCATCATGCTCACTGCTCCACTTCGTAAATTTCTCCATAGCCACTGCTTCATCAAACAAACCGAGGCCAACGCCACGCAGTAAATGTTTTAGATACAGCACACCTTTAAAAGAAAGGATGCGGCGTACAGTGTCGGTGGGTTGAGCACCTTTCTGCAACCAATCCAATGCTTTCTGGCGGTCTACCTGAATAGTGGCAGGAACCGTTAAAGGATTGTACGTACCTAATTTTTGAATAAATTTACCGTCGCGAGGGCTTCTGCCATCTGCTACAACAATGAAATAGAATGGTCTCTTTTTTGAACCATGTCTTTGCAGTCTCATTTTTACAGCCATAAAATAGAAATTTTTGGTTGTTACTAAATAGGGTTTCTTCCTTAAAAAAGGTTTGCAAATATAATACCGCTAAGGGGATTAGCCAAATATTTGAAAATTGTTTACCAACAGTTTATTCTACCACGGTTTTGTGGCACTATTGGCTGAATATTTTTAGCAAAAGCTAAACATTCAGGTTATATTGATTCCCGGAAACAGCCTCTGGAAGCTGGAGCTTCCGGCTACCGTTTTCCCATCATGCCCTGCATTTTACCCATGGGCATTTTGTTCATCATCTTCATCATACCCTTCATTTGCTCAAACTGTTTTAAAAAGGCATTCAGTTCGGCAATATCTTTTCCGGCGCCCTTGGCAATGCGGAGTTTGCGGTTGGGGTTAATAATATCGGGGTTGCGGCGCTCTTGCAAAGTCATGCTGTTTATCATGGCTTCAATGCCTTTAAAAGAATCGTCGTTTATATCTACGTCTTTAATTTGTTTTCCTACACCGGGTATCATGCCCATCAAATCTTTAAGATTACCCATTTTTTTAATTTGCTGCAGCTGGGTTTTAAAATCTTCAAAATCAAATTGATTTTTACGAATTTTCTTTTCCAGTTTTCTTGCTTCGGCTTCGTCAAATTGTTCCTGTGCTTTTTCTACCAAACTCACAATATCTCCCATGCCCAAAATACGCTGCGCCATACGCTCAGGATAAAACACATCAAGCGTATCCATTTTTTCGCCGCTGCTGGCAAATTTTATGGGTTTATTTACCGTGTATTTTATGGAGAGTGCGGCACCGCCTCTTGTATCGCCATCTAATTTTGTAAGTACCACGCCACTAAAATCTAACCTGTCGTTAAATGCTTTGGCCGTGTTTACAGCATCCTGCCCCGTCATACTATCTACTACAAATAAAATTTCTTGTGGATTGATAGCAGCTTTTATATCAGCTACTTCCTTCATCATTATTTCATCTACAGCCAGGCGGCCGGCCGTATCTACAATGATTACATTTTTATTTTTTGCCCTTGCTTCTTTTATGGCATTCTGTACAATAGAAACGGCGTTTTTATTTTCTCTTTCTGCAAAAACATCCACTCCTATTTGTCCGCCTAAAACCTCTAACTGATCAATGGCCGCAGGCCTGTAAATATCTGCCGCAACCAGCAAAGGTGATTTGCCTTTTTTCGTTTTTAGATAATTGGCAAGCTTACCACTAAAAGTTGTTTTACCACTACCCTGCAGCCCGGCGATTAAAATTATGGCTGGGGCACCGGTAATGTTGAATTCGCTTTCGCTGCCGCCCATTAATTCCGTCAGTTCATCCTGCACAATTTTTACCATTTGCTGGCCGGGGTTAACAGCTAACAATACCTTTGACCCCAGTGCAGTTTCTTTTACTTTATCCGTAAATTCTTTGGCAATTTTATAGTTTACATCGGCATCTACCAATGCACGGCGTATATCTTTAATGGTGTTGGCAATATTAAGGTCGGTAATGCGGCCCTGACCTTTAATATTTTTAAAGGCGCCTTCTAATTTTTCACTTAACGAATTAAACATATTGAGGTGTTTTACTGAAATGGCTGCAAATTTAAAGAAAGCTTGGTTATAAAATTGTTTTGTATTTTTATAAAAAAAATTTTATGGGCTTAGTATATGCAGATATTGAATTAATAAATGGCTTTGATTTGCAAAATGCTAAGAGAAATATTATTGGCGAGGAAGAAGTAAAAAGAATGCATGTAAATATATTGGTAGATACCGGAGCGTATTATTTGTGCATAAACGAAACTATACAAGAACAATTAGGATTAGTATTTATTGAAAAAAGAAAGGGCCAATTAGCTGATGGCAGTGTAGTTGAATACGACGTGGTTGGCCCTGTAGAAATAAAATTTAAAAACAGGCGCTGTAATGTTGATGCAATGGTTTTAAAAGGTGATAATGAACCTTTGCTCGGTGCTATTCCATTGGAAGATATGGATGTGCTTATCCATCCTTTACGTCAGGAGCTTATAGTTAACCCCGAGCATCCTTATTTTGCGCAAATGAAATTAAAATAAATCTCCTGTTAATTTAATTCCTTCCTTTTAAATTGGTTGATCTTTTTCGCTCTGCTATTTGTAATTTGCTTTATGAATTTGGCTAAAAGCCCCGGCTACAATATTATAACAGATTGGCTTAAAAAAAACGACCGCACTCCTTTCGCTTTTCAGCAACAAACCTGGCAACATATTTTACATGGCAAAAGTGGTTTAGTAAATGCACCCACCGGCTTTGGAAAAACCTATTCCGTTTTTTTGGGTGCTTTGATACAATTTATAAACGACCATCCTGAAAATTATCTTTCTAAAAAAAATAATGGCCTACAATTATTATGGATTACGCCATTAAGAGCATTGGCAAAAGATATTGCACGTGCCATGAACGAAGTTATTGAAGCACTGCAACTGCAATGGAAAGTAGGTATAAGAAACGGCGATACCGAAATAAATGAAAGGGCCCGGCAAAAAAGACAAATGCCCGAGATATTAATTATTACACCGGAGAGTTTGCATTTGCAAATGGCGCAAAAAAATTATCCCGATGTATTTGTAACCTTAAAAATAATTGCTGTGGATGAATGGCACGAGTTGATGGGAAGCAAAAGAGGTGTGCAGGTGGAGTTGGCAATTTCAAGAATAATAAATGTGAAATATCGAATGGTAAATGGTGAATGTTCAATATGGGGTATCTCTGCAACTATTGGAAATTTAGAAGAAGCGAAAGATGTTTTGCTAAGCCCATTGAAAAGATTTCCAAAAAACAGAGATACTAAAGGCTCCTCATCGGATAGCGTTTTTGGGGAAACTGTAAAAGCGAATCTTAATAAAAAAACTGAAATACATTCCATTTTTCCAGATGAAATAGAAAAATTTCCGTGGGCAGGACATTTGGGTATTAAACTGATAGATAAAGTTATTCCGATAATTAATGAAAGCCGCACTACTTTAATTTTCATCAACACCCGTGGCATGACGGAACGATGGTACCAGGCTTTGTTGATTGCAGCGCCTGACCTTGCAGGTGCAGTAGCTTTGCATCATGGCAGTATTGAACAGGAATTGCGCTTTTGGGTAGAGGAAAATTTACACACCGGAAAATTAAAAGCAGTTGTTTGTACAGCAAGTTTAGATTTAGGTGTAGATTTTAGACCGGTTGAAACTATTATACAAGTGGGCTCGCCAAAAGGTGTAGCAAGATTTTTACAAAGAGCAGGCCGCAGCGGGCACAGTCCTGATGCAGTAAGCAGAATTTATTTTTTGCCAACGCATAGTTTAGAACTGGTGGAAGCTGCTGCATTAAAACAGGCAGTAAAAGAAAATTTTATCGAAAGTAAAACACCGCAGTTACTTTGCTTTGATGTGCTGATACAATATTTATGTACCATCGCCATATCGGATGGATTTTTTCCGGAAGAAATTTTTGAAGAAGTAAAAAGCACTTATTGCTTTGCAGAAATAACCCGGGAAGAATTTCAGGAAATTTTATTACATATTACTGCAGGCGGCAAAGCTTTGGCGCAATATGATGAATATAAAAAAGTAGAAATTTTAGAAAATGGTTTGTACAAAATAAACAGCCGCCGCACCGCCATGCGCCATCGTATGCATATTGGCACCATTGTAAGCGATGCCATGCTAAAAGTAAAATTTTTAAGCGGTGGTTATATTGGTGTTATTGAAGAATGGTTTATATCGCGGCTGGAACCCGGAGATTCTTTTACTATTGCCGGTAAAAATTTAGAACTGGTAAGGATAAAAGATATGACGGTGATGGTTAAAAAATCTACCAGTAAAAAAAGTATTATTCCCAGTTGGATGGGTGGCCGCATGAGTTTAAGCAGCAATATGGGAAAAAAGTTAAGAGAAGCCTTAGCCGTAAGCCAAAGCGGCAATGTACAGGTAGAAGAGCTGCAGGTTTTACAACCATTATTTGATTTGCAAAAACAATTATCGCATGTGCCATTGCAAAATGAATTGCTGATAGAACACATTGAAACCAAAGATGGCTTTCATTTATTTGTATATCCGTTTGAAGGAAGATTGGTGCATGAAGCGATGGCTGCCATTTTAGCTTACCGCATAGGAAAAATAACACCAATCACTTTTTCTTTTGCCATGAATGATTATGGTTTTGAATTATTAAGCGACCAGCCCATACCATTAGACGACAGCAATGTGTATGAATTATTTACTGCCGAAAATTTGTTTGAAGATATACAACGCAGTGTGAACAGTACGGAAATGGCGAAAAGAAAATTTAGGGATATTGCAGTAATTGGCGGATTAATTTTTCAGGGTTATCCCGGCGAGTATCAAAAAGCCAGACACTTGCAAAACTCTGCTTCTTTGTTATTTAAAGTTTTTGCCGAGTACGAACCCAATAATATTTTATTACGGCAGTCGTATAAAGAAGTATTTGAGCAGCAAATGGAAGAAATAAGATTGAGGGATATGTTGCAAAGAATACAACAAAGTAAAATTGTAATTACATGGCCCCAACGGCTTACCCCATTTTGCTTTCCTTTAAAAGTAGACAGTATAAGAGAAAATATGTCGTCAGAAAAATTAGAAGACAGGGTGAAAAGAATGCAGGAACAATTGGGGAAAGACAGTTAACAGTAAGAAGTTTGCAATTTCCGTTTTTAGTTTTGCTAAAACCCTTACAAATAAAAAAATTACTATTGAATTAAAAATTCAATTTACTAAATGCCATCATTTATAAAATATACTATCAATCAAAACGATTTTATTTTAAGTTGCAACCGTACCGTATTTTGGGAACAGGAAAAGATTTTAATTCTTTCTGATCTCCACTTAGGTAAAACCGGGCATTTTAGAAAAAGCGGAATTGCCGTGCCTGCTGCTGTTATGAAAGAAGATATGCAGCGGCTGGTGAGCACCATTCAATTTTATAAACCGGCATTGGTTGTAATTGTAGGCGATCTTTTTCACAGTGTGGAGAATAAAGAACACGAATTATTTTTAAAATGGCGTAACGATCTGCTGCATGTACCCATGCTGCTGGTAAAAGGCAACCATGATATTGTGCCTGATAAATGGTACGCAGATGCAAACATTACGACTGAAAAAAAAATGTGGAGAAAAAATAATTTTGTATTTGTGCATAACGTGGAAGATATTAGTGTAGAAGATATTAATGAAGAAGATTATTTTTTCAGCGGCCATATACATCCTGCAGTAAGTATGAAGGGTTTGGGCAAACAAAGCCTGCGTTTTCCCTGTTTTTATTTTACAAAAACTTATGCGGTATTGCCCGCTTTTGGAAAATTTACCGGCACATATTTAGTAGAGCCTTCTGCAAAAGAAAAAGCATTTATTATTGTTGAAAACAGTGTGCTGTTGTATAAACAGTAATTTTTTTTGAATTACTACTTTCTGTTTACAAGTTTGAGATTCTTAATCCCAATCAAATAATTTTTGTATGGGTATTTCTAACAACTCTGCAATTTTATATAAAGTCCACGAAGTAGTATTTGACTTTCCTTTTTCAATTTTATTATAATTCTGTTTTTCTTTATCCAGCATATAAGCAAAATCCACCTGCGAAATCTTTTTTTGCTTTCGTAGTCTGGCAATTTGCTGCCCTAATTTTATTTGAAATTCTTTCTGCTGCAATAGATTTTATAAAAGACTATTAACAAAATATTAAAAATCTAACAAGTCTTTTACATCAATATCCAATTCAACCGCAATTTCTTTTAAGTAAATTATACTGGGGTTAATTCTTCCTCTCTCTAAACGGTTGAGGCTTTGAGGGTCTTTATCACAACATCTGGCAAGTTCTGCTTGAGAAATACCTTTGCTTATCCTTAAACTGGCTATATGTTCGCCAAGTTTCTTGAGATAAGCCTCTTTATTCATTTTACGTAATTGTATATTTCAAATGCAAGGTTTTGATTTTAAAAAAAATTATCATAAACGTATGCGTTTATGATAAAAAACATATACATTTACTTCTCAATACGAAAACAAACAAATAACTCCTAACTGTTTTACATTGGCTCTAAAGAAAACAAATACCGTTACCGAACTTTGGCAACTAACCCAAAACTGGTTATTATTATTGGGCAATAAGCCCAATACAAAATATTGCAGGGAAGAAATAACAACCCATCCTGATTACCCTGCAATGACTTCTGTTACAGATTTTTTAGATACGGGCAATATGAAATATCAAGCCGTAGAAGCAGACGCCAGTTACATACATGAATTTAATTACCCTTTGATTGCTCATATACGCCAGCCGGGGCATGAGTATATGCATATAATACCGAATGCTGCCGAATGGGATAACCAAAAAGAAATTACACAACACTGGACGGGTATAACAATTTTTCCTGAGAAAAACAGCAGTTGGCAAAACGAACAAAACAGCATCTATCAAAAAAATGATTTTAAAAACAAAGTTTTTGCAACTGCAATAACGTTAGCAGGTCTTTGTATATTCATAATTTTATCTGCAAAACAATTAAACCCCTTAGTAATAACCTTCGGGTTACTCTCTTTAATTGGTTTAATAATTAGCATAGTTTTATTAGCAACCGAATTGGGCTACCAAAGCCAAATTGTAAAACAGGTTTGCGGTGCTGTAAGCAATGGTGGTTGCGAAAAAGTATTAAAAAGTAAATATGCAAAAGGCTTTTTCGGTATAACACCTGCAGATTTATCGGTGCTTTACTTTGCAACACAGTTTATATTGTATTTGCTAAGTGCGTATTTTATTAATTTATTTAATGGCCTTTTACTTATTGCATTTGGCGGCACAGCTATTGCAGTCTGGAGTATTTACACTCAAGCCGTTAAATTAAAACAATGGTGTGCTTTATGCCTTGGCATAGCAGCTATTTTAATTTTGCAAACAACACTTGCAATTGTATTACCTAACTACCAATTACTAATTCAAAATTCCATTACGCCTGTTGCAGCGTTTCTAATATCAATTGTACTGCTGTCCTTTATTCTGTTACCTGTTAAACAATTAATCAAAACAAATAATACCAACCAGCAAAAGTTAGCAGAACTTAAAAAATGGAAAACAGATGCCAGTTTATTTGCTACACTGTGGCAACAGGAACAGCAGGTAGATACAACAATTTGGCAAAATGATTTGGTAATAGGTAACCCCAATGCCCCAATAATTATTACTGTAGCTTGTAATCCTTATTGCGGCCCTTGCGCCCAGGCGCACACAGCATTAGATAATTTATTAAAGCACTTTGATGGTAAAGTAAAAATACAAATCCGTTTATTATGTAATGCCGAAAATGAAACTGATAAAAGAACTATAGCTGTAAAAGCAATTTTACAAAATGCTGAAATATTAAACAGTACTGCTGAATTGCAACAAATGCTAACAGATTGGTTTGAATGGATGGATTTTGAAAAATGGAATGCAAAATGGCATCAGAATAATAATATTGATGTTAACAACAGATTAAACTTACATGGCAGATGGGTAGATGATAGCAAAATACAGTTTACACCTACTTTTTTTATTAATGGTAAAAAAATGCCAGGCAGGTACAATTTAAAAGATTTAGTAAAAATGCTGCCACAATTGGGAGAAATATTAAAAAACGAAACTGTAAGATAATTCAGAGATTTGTGCAGTGCACGGCATAAATAGTTACCTCTGGATAAACAAATTAACAATGCAGTTTGTAACTGCTGCATTATAAAAAATAAATCTTAAAAAATGAAAAAATTAACAAGAGAACAGATGAGAAAAATAAGAGGGGGGGATGAAACTCTTCCTCCTTCCACCGAATGTGCTGCAGATTGTAACCCCGGGTTTGTATCTATTGATGATTGTACAGGTACATGTACTGCTACAGAAGATGAAGGGGTAAAGTGTGGGTCTAAGAAACAATGTTGTCCTGGTTTCGCTTGCTAACCCTCAACGCTTAAGGTAACCAAATTAATTTGGTTACCTTTTTATATATCAACAAAATAAAAAAATGAGAAAAAATATAGTTTTGATAAGGTTAAAAATAATTGGATTTCTTTTAAGTTTTTTTATCATTCAATTATCTAATGCTCAGGTTTATTATTGTAAAATAAATGGCAAAATTTCTAATAAAAATTTTAAAGACATTGTTTATTTGCTAAAAGGGAATAAGCCGTTTTTAGCCTTAGGGGATATGGAAATCATAGATTCGTCAGATACGGATAAAGGATTATTCTCTTTTCAGATTCCAATATCTTATACCGATTATTATTCCATCAGGTTAAAGAATTTTAAAAAAGGTTGTGTATTAATTTGCAGCCCAGGAGATAAAATAAAATTAAAATGTGATACTTCAAATTTTAAATATCCTGAAATAATTGGGTCGAAAGAAAACACTTTACGCAGAAATGGGATTAATGGACGTGATCCTTTAATAATAAAAATGAATAGTTATGCGGATAGTGGCACATATGCACTTAAACGTAATGATTCGTCTAAATCTAAAAAATATGATTCTTTAAATATTTTTTGGGCCAATGAAATTACGAAGTATAATGTGCGATTTATAATCAAAAATCCTAATTGTCTTACATCCTTAGATATATACAACACATATTATACGCTGTTCTCAAAGGACTCAGTTAAACAATACCTTAAAAATTTGCCAATTGTTTTACAAAAAAACCCATTGACTAAAGAAATACACTATAAAAAATTTGTGCTTGAAGATCGATTGAAAAAAATTACAAAATTCTATGATATCAAATTTTATGATAGCCTAAACCAATTGTTTAATTTTAATCCTTATAGTGATAAATTGGTGTTAATTGATTTTTGGGCAAGTTGGTGTAAACCATGCATTGAAAATTTTCCATTATTAAAAAAACTTGACACAAAATATAAGGATAAAAAATTTTTAATAATTGGGGTGTCATTAGATGTTAATTTAAAAAGATGGAAAAACGAAATAAAGCGTTCGGGACTTACGTGGAAAAATATCACAGATTTGAAGGGAGCGGATGGACTTGGGGCGAAATATTTAAATGTTACTACTATTCCGAGGTATGTATTAATTGGCAAAAACGGTTTTATAATAAATGATGATGTAAAAGAAGATGAAATTGAAAAAATGATAATAGCCAATCTGTGATATTAAAAAATAGTAGCAATAGCTTTTCGTAAACTTTATTATAGAGGCAAAAGATTTAAAAATATCTACTAATCACGATAATGTCATCGCTCCCTTTCATTCTCCAACGCAACCAAATGGATTGTGGCCCCACCTGCCTTTACATGGTAAGTAAATACCATGGCCGCAGTTTTAGTATAGAAAAATTAAGGGAGTTAACAGAGATTGGTAAAGAAGGAGTAAATATTTTAGGTATCAGCGATGCGGCAGAAAGAATTGGTTACCGTTCCCAGTCGGTACAACTAAATATTACGGAGCTAAAAAATACAAAACTTCCCTGCATATTACACTGGCAACAAAATCATTTTGTGGTGCTATATAAAATCAGCAGATCCCTCCTTCGTCGGGATGTCAAATACACTATTGCCGATCCGGGAAAAAGATTAATAAAGCTAAACCAAAAAGAATTTGAACAAAAATGGTTAACTAGTATAACAGATAGAGAACCTACTGGCATTTTGTTATTGCTGGAAACCACACCTGCATTTCATTCAAATATATACGATGATGAATTTACCGAAAGTAAAGCAAAATCATTTGGCAGCATTGTTCATTATTTATACCCATACAAAAGATTAATTTTTCAATTAATTATTGGTTTATTACTAGGTAGTTTATTACAATTAATTTTTCCTTTTCTTACCCAGAGTATTGTTGATGTTGGTATAAATACCGGTAACCTCCATTTTATTTACATTGTACTTTTTGCACAGTTAGCATTATTTGCCGGCCGGCTTTCGGTGGATTTTATAAAAAGCTGGATATTGTACCATATCAGCAGCCGTATAAATATCAGCATCCTTACCGATTTTTTAATTAAGCTGATGAAACTGCCTGTCAGTTATTTCGACAGCAAAAAAACGGGAGACATCATGCAGCGCATGAACGATCACCAGCGCATTCAAAACTTTCTTACAGGCACTTCACTTACCACATTATTTTCTTTATTTAATTTGGTAATGTTTTCGGTAGTGTTAGGCATGTACAGTTTACCTGTCTTTTTAATTTTTGTTGCCGCAAGCATTTTATACATTTTATGGATACTTATTTTTTTAAAGAAAAGAAAACAACTCGATTATAAACAGTTTGATATTGCTGCAGCCGAACAAAGTAAAACCATACAAATTGTACAGGGTATGCAGGAAATAAAACTGCATGGTTGCGAAAAAACAAAACGGTGGGAATGGGAAAGATTACAGGCAAAAACATTTAAACTGGGCATGAAAGGCCTGGCATTAAACCAATGGCAGCAAACGGGTGCTTTTTTCATTAACGAAGGAAAAAATATTATCATTACTTTTTTAGCAGCGCAAGCCGTTATAACCGGCGAAGGTGGAATGACATTAGGCAAGATGCTGGCCATCCAATACATATTGGGGCAGCTCAACAGCCCAATTGAGCAAATGATAAACTTTGTACAAAGCTGGCAGTTAGCAAAAATAAGTTTAGACAGGTTCAATGAAATACATACACTAACTGATGAAGAGCCAGCAGATAAAATATTCAACACAGCATTACCAACAGATAAAACTATTGAATTAAAAAATATATCATTTACTTATCCGGGTGCAGGCAACGAAGCAGTTTTAAAAGATATTCATTTATTAATACCAGAAGGTAAAACTACTGCAATAGTTGGCACAAGTGGAAGTGGTAAAACCACACTGCTTAAATTGCTGCTAAAGTTTTATGATACCTATAGGGGTAGTGTAAAGGTTGGCGGTAATGATATTTCAAATTTAAGCCATAAAACCTGGCGCCAAAGTATTGGGGTAGTAATGCAGGAAAGTTTTATGTTTAGTGATAGCATAGCAGCAAACATTGCTGTAGGTGATGAAAGTATTAATACCACAAAATTAAAAGAAGCAGCAAGCATTGCTAATGTTTTAGATTTTATTGAAAGCCTGCCACTTGGCTTTAATACAAAAATTGGCGCAGAAGGTATTGGCATTAGTGCCGGGCAAAAGCAAAGGATATTAATTGCAAGGGCTGTTTACAAAAATCCTGATTACATATTTTTTGATGAAGCCACCAACAGTTTAGATGGTAATAACGAAACGGTAATTATGAAAAATCTTTCAGAGTTTTTTAAACATAAAACTGTTATTGTAGTTGCACATAGATTAAGCACAGTAAAAAATGCTGATCAGATTGTGGTTTTAAACAATGGCGTTATTACTGAAAGCGGTACTCACAATCAATTAACAAATTTAAAAGGAGAATACTATACTTTGGTAAAAAATCAATTAGAGTTAGGTGATTAACATATGCGTCACGACGGCTTCAGGCCGTCAGACGCATTAAAACACACACAATGCCTGCAGAAACAAGTAACGATATAAAATTATTATCCGGCGAAGTGCAGGAAATTATTTCCAATAAACCCAATTGGATTTTACGGAACGGCATTACAATGTTTTTTTTAATTATTGTCAGCTTAATTACTTCAACATTTTTTATCAGCTATCCAGATATTGTTAACGGAAAAGCAAAACTAACTTCTATAAACGCCCCCAAAGAAGTAAAAACTAAAATAGAAGGCAAACTTATTAAGCTTATTGCCATTGAAGGAAAATTTGTACAGCCAAATCAATTGCTAGGGTTTATGGAAAGCCGGGCAAATCATTACGAAGTAATAATGCTTTCTGCCATTATTGATACTCTGCAGCATTTAATTCAAAGCAATAAAACAGAAAATATTCCTCCGTATTTATCGCAGCCTTTTCAAAACTTAGGAGAAGTGCAACAGGCCTATCAAAGTTTTACGGAAAGCTTTATTTTATTTAATCAATATCTTTTATCAGGCTATTATTTAAAAAAGAAAAGGATGTTGCAAAGTGATATGGTTTATATGCAAAGGCTTCATAAAAATTTATTGCAGCAAAAAACTATGCAGCAGGAAGATGTTGGTTTAGCAAAAGAAACTTTTGATGCCAACAAATCTTTAAAAGATGACAAAGTAATCTCGGCTTTAGATTACAGAAATGAAAAAAGTAAATACATTGGTAAAGCGTTAACCATTCCTCAAATTTCATCAGCAATAATTACTAACGAAAGCAACCAGCATGAAAAGCAAAAAGAAATGTTACAGTTAGAAAATGATATTGCCCAGCAAAAAGGGATTTTCACTCAATCGCTTAATACATTAAAGGCGCAATTAGATGAATGGAAAAATAAATATTTATTGATTGCCCCCATTGATGGCAAAATTGCTTTTGCAAGTTTCCTGCAAGAAAATCAGCAGTTACAAAACAATCAAACGGTTTGTTTTATTAATCCTGAAAACACCGAATATTTTGCAGCAATATATATTCCTCAAAATAATTTTGGTAAAATAAAGCAAGGGCAAAAAGTATTATTAAAATTACCCGCC
Source organism: Ferruginibacter sp. (assembly GCA_043756235.1). GTDB lineage: Bacteria > Bacteroidota > Bacteroidia > Chitinophagales > Chitinophagaceae > Ferruginibacter. Next base: position 12,939 of record JAYURK010000008.1, read on the forward strand.
TATCCTTTTCGGGAGTTTGGTGCTATTACAGGTAAATTGGATTTTATCTCAAACATTGCAACAGATTCAGGTTACATAGCAAAAGTGCTTTTACCAAATGGCTTACAAACAAATTATAAAAAGCAGGTGCAATACCATGAGGGTTTATCTGCACAAGTGGAAATAATTACTGAAGATTTAAAATTATCCGACAGATTATTGAATCAACTTAAATCAGTTATTAAAAACAGGTAACCTTGTGTAATCAAATACTAAACGCCGTATCAACAATTTGTGTCTGCTCTTTCGCATGTACTTTACTGTAGCCACTGGCAGTAGATGCGCTAGCCTGGCGGCTGATGATATAAAAATTAATATTCTTTACATTCATTCTTAAAAAAGCGGCGGCTCCCATATTTAAAGGTTCTTCCTGCACCCAGTACCAAATGGCTTTGCTGTATTTTTTATATAATTCATCCAGTTGCTTTTGTGGCAGCGGATAAATTTGTTCTAATCGTACCAAAGCAACATCTGTGCGGTTTTCTTTTTGCTGCCTTTCGGCCAAATCAAAATACATTTTACCGCTGCAGCATAAAACTTTTTTAATGGTTCCTGCATCTTTTACATTGCTGTCGTCAATTACTTCCTTAAATCCACCGCTGGTAAATTCGCTTATGGTGCTGTAACTGCCGGGGTGGCGCAAATTAGCTTTTGGCGAAAAATTGATCAATGGTTTTCGGAACGGCCACGCCAGTTGTCTTCTTAATAAATGAAAAAAGTTTGCAGCAGTGGTAACATTTGTTACAACCATATTCAGTTCGGCACATTGCTGTAAAAAGCGTTCCAGTCTTGCGCTGCTGTGCTCGGGCCCCTGCCCTTCGTAACCATGCGGCAATAGCATTACCACACCATTCATCCGCTGCCATTTGGTTTCGCCTGCCGAAATAAATTGATCAATCATTGTTTGTGCGCCATTGCAAAAATCCCCAAACTGTGCCTCCCATAAAACTAAAGCGTTGGGGTTGGCCATAGCATAACCATATTCAAAACCCAGTACCGCATATTCGCTCAATAAAGAATTGTAAATTCTAAAAGGCGATTGTGTTTTATTAAAATGATTTAAACGGTTGTATCCTTTGTTATTGGTCTCGTCGTAAATTACTGCATGCCTGTGGCTAAAAGTACCCCGCTTTACATCCTGCCCGCTCATGCGTACATCTTTACCTTCTAATAACAAACTGCCATAAGCCATCAATTCGCCGGTAGCCCAGTCAACCTTTTGTTCATCGTTAAATAATTTTAATTTATCCTGGATGAGTTTATCAATTTTTTTCAATGGCTTAAAACCTTCGGGCCATTTCATCATGCCATCATACAATAATTTAAAATCATCGGCTTTAATTGCAGTAACCGGTGAGGCATCAAAATCTTCGGGTTTGGCTTTGCGCAAACTTTTCCAAACAATTTCGGGTTGTTGATAATTATATGGTAACGGATTTTGTTTTACTTCATCCAAACGCTCCTGCAGATCGGCTAAAAATTTTTGTTCCATTTCTTTGGCCAGGTCTTTTGCATCCGCTTCGCCGTTCTCCATCAAAAAATGAGTGTATACTTCTCTTGGGTTTAAATGCTTATCAATTAAAGCATATAATTGCGGCTGGGTAAACTTAGGCTCATCGCCCTCGTTATGACCGTGTTTGCGGTAGCAAACCATATCAATAAAAATATCGCTGTTAAATTCCTGGCGATACAGTGTAGCAATTTCTGAAGCCTTTACCACGGCTTCTGCATCATCGCCATTTACATGCAGTACCGGCGCCTGCACCATTGCAGCAACAGAGGTACAGTAATCTGCAGTTCGGGCATCTTCAAAATCGGTTGTAAAACCAATTTGATTATTAATTACAAAATGAATTGTACCACCGGTATAATAGCCAGACAAACCACTCATTTGTAACAATTCGTAAACTACGCCCTGGCCGGCAACCGAGGCATCTCCATGAATTAGGATGGGCAAAATTTTATCGTAATCACTTTTATATAAAATGTCTGCCTTACTTCTGGCAAAACCAATTACTACAGGATCCACGGCCTCTAAATGCGAAGGATTGGGGCATAGTTTTAAATGAATATTTTTATTATTTACCGTTTTTACTTCGCTGCTAAATCCTAAATGATATTTTACATCGCCACTACCCATAGTGGTATCGGGTATGGTGGTGCCTTCAAACTCACTAAATATCTGTTCGTAAGTTTTACCCATAATATTGGCCAGCACATTTAGTCTGCCGCGATGTGCCATACCCATCACCACTTCCTGTACATTATTATCAGCCGAAGTATTTATTATGGCATCTAATGCGGCAATGGTTGTTTCGCCACCTTCTAAACTAAAACGCTTTTGCCCAATATATTTGGTGTGTAAAAACTTTTCGAACATTACGCCTTCATTCAATTTTTGCAGAATGCGTTTTTTTTGCGGAAGACCAACAGGTTGCAGCATTGTTTTTTCAACAGCAGTGGTTAGCCAGTCAATTTTTTTTTGGTCGCTGATGTATTTAAACTCGATACCTAAATGCGTGGTATAACATTTTTGTAAATGAGCAACAATATTTTTTAGTGTGGTAGTGCCCAAACCAATAAGATTACCGGCGTTAAAAGTTTTATCAAGATCAGCTTCGGTAAAGCCATAAAAATCCAATTCAATATTGGCGCCACGGTCTTTACGTTTTCGTATGGGATTGGTATCGGCAATCAGATGGCCCTTATTACGATAGCCCAAAATCATCCGGTATACCCTTATCTCACTCATCCAATCCACCTGGCTGGCAGTTGTTGGTTGGCCATTGCTTGTTGGCTGTTGCCCGTTGCTGACAGCAAAATCAAAACCCTCAAAAAATTTTCGCATTTCTGCTTCTACACTATTAGGGTCTTTTATAAAATCGTTATATAAACCTTCAATGTAACTGGGGTGAGAATTGGTGATGTATTGAAAATCCTTCATAATAAAATGTGGTGATATTTTTTTTAGCCGGGCATTTATAATTCATTGCAGCTGCAGCGTTAAAGTGGCCCCCTGAATTTTTTGGGGCACTCATCAACAATAACCATTAACTAAGCAAGGTTTAAGCCTCATGCATTTTTCAGTTGCAAATATCGTTAATTATGCATTAGATATTTCAGGCGTTGTAATCATTTTTGGTAACAGCATTACAATGACGCCGCTTAACAAAACATAGCTTGAAAAAAAATAAAAGCCCGGCTGCAATATTGCCTGGGTACTCGCCATGGCATTGGCACTTAAAAAAGCAACAAAAATACTTATGGCAAAAACATCGGCCATGGCCCATTTGCTTATAGCATTTACAAAACCAAACCATTTTGTGGCTGCGTTTTTTACAGCCAGTATATAAAAAATTACAGCCGATTTTATGAGCGGCACCAGTATACCAAATAAAAAGATGAGAAAAAAGGGCCAGTAATTTTGCCCCTGCCACAAAGTTTGCAGGGTGCCCAGTACACTTCTTTTTTCGTTAAACAGGTTAATGGTAACAATAAAATTAGCGCTAATGTTTATCTGCAGCATATCTTTAACCCAGCCAAAGCCCAGTAAAACCATTGAAATAATGTGTAAACAGAGTAAAAAGTAGCGGTTCATTTTTATATTATTTAAGGGCAAAAGATAATAATATTGCTGCTATGCAAAAAATTAATCATTCTTCATAAATTTTTATCCAAATTTTCCCCTTATCTTTGCGTCCCAAAAATTAGATTTTAAATGGCAAACCATTCAGCTACAAAAAAAGATATGCGCCAGAGCGCAAAACGTAACGAACGTAACCGCTACAACGGTAAAACTACCCGTAATGCAATTCGTGATTTAAAAGCAAGCGATAAAGCTGCAGCAACTACGGATTTTCCAAAAGTGGCTTCAATGATTGATAAATTGGCCAAGCGTGGTACCATCCATAAAAACAAAGCCGCTAATTTAAAAAGTAAGCTTACTAAAAGAATAAACGCTTTAGCTAAATAAGCTTTATTTCAAAAATATTTTATAAGAGGTTGCAGCTTTGCAGCCTTTTTTTGTTTTTAAAAATTAAACCTTTATTATTTATAAAACAATTCCGCAGGCATGCGCTGTTTATATTGTTGTTAAGCAGCAGGGCATTAAAAAAAATTGTAGCTTTCTCAAAAATTTATTTTTAATGAGAAAGGTCTTGTTCATTTGCTTGATTTGTATATTTTATTTTATAAATCTTATTGCCCAACAAAGTCGGTTTGAAAAAACCGACGGTCAGGAAACTGCAACTTACTTTGAAGCCATTGATTGGTATAAAAATATAGATAAACGTTCTGCCAAAGTATTTGTAAAAGAAATGGGAACCACTGATGCCGGCTATCCACTGCATATTGTTTTAGTAAGTAATGATGAAAAATTTGATGCTGCCCAATGGCACAAACAAAACAAAGCCGTTATCTTAATCAACAATGGCATACACCCCGGCGAGCCCGATGGTATTGATGCCAGCATGATGCTGGTGAGGGACGTTGTAGTTGGTAAGCTCCAGCTTGCCAACAATATTGCGTTAGCAATAATCCCGGTATATAACATTGGCGGTTGTTTAAACCGCAGCGCTTTTTCCCGTGCCAACCAAAATGGACCAAAGGAATATGGCTTCCGCGGCAGTGCACAAAACCTGGACTTAAACCGCGACTTTACCAAAAACGACAGCAAGGAAGCTAAAGCGTTTGCACAAATTTTTCATATGCTTGACCCGGATATTTTAATGGATAACCATGTAAGCGATGGTGCCGATTACCAGCACACGATGACTTTGCTAACTACACAGTATGATAAACTGGGGGCTGGTTTAGGCGGATGGCTTAAAAATAATTTTGAACCGCAATTATACAAAGGCATGGCCGAAAAAAAATGGGACATGACACCATATGTAAATTTTGAAACCGAAACGCCGGATAAAGGGATGGAAATGTTTTACGATCCACCACGGTATTCTTCGGGATATGCCGCACTTTTTCAAACCATTGGTTTTGTACCCGAAACACATATGCTTAAACCATTTAAGGAAAGGGTGCTTTCTACCTATGCCTTAATGCAAACTGTAATTGAAAAAGCAGCACTAAACGCAACAGCATTAATTGAGGAAAGAAAAAAAGCAAAAGCACAAATTGTAAAAGAAAAAAACTTTGCTTTAAACTGGGCAGTGGATACAACACAACATTCTTTTATAACTTTTAAAGGATATGAGCAAGGGTTTAAAATCAGCGATGCCACTGGCTTGCAACAAATGTATTACGACAGAAGTAAACCATTTACAAAACAAGTGAAATTTTTCAACAGCTTTAAGCCAGCCAATTTTGTAACTGCACCAACAGCATATATTATTCCACAGGGGTGGCATGCAGTAGTTGATTTACTAAAACTTAATAAAGTAGTGGTTAAACAATTAAATAATGATACATTGATAGAAGTGGAAGCTTATAAAATTGAGGAGTATAAAAGTTTAGCAAGGCCATACGAAAAACACCATAAAAATTATGCTGTAAAACTTTCCTCCTCCAAACAAAAAATAAAATTTTTAAAAGGCGATTATATAATCCTGCTCAATCAAAAAGCTAACCGTTATATAATTGAAATGCTGGAACCAACCGGTGATGACAGTTTTTTTGCCTGGAATTTTTTTGATGCCATCCTGCAACAAAAAGAAGGCTACAGCGATTACCGCTGGGAAGATGTAGCAGCAGAAGTTTTAAAAAATAATCCGCAGTTAAAAAATAAATTAGAAGAAAAGAAAAAATCAGATGCAACATTTGCTGCCGATGCGCCAGCACAATTAAATTTTATTTATAAAAATTCGCCTTATTACGAACCGGGGCATAACAGGTATCCGGTTTACAGGTTGATGCGTTAATAAAAACCTGGGAGGTTTACGAAGCATATTAAAATTTAAAAATACTTACAATAACAAATACTTTTGGGTATTATGCAGCGTAACTAAACCTCACAGGTTTGTGCAGCCTCTTAAAAAAAACCTGGGAGGTTTACCAAGCATATTAAAATTTAAAATTGCTTCCAAAAACAAATACTCTTGGGTATTGTGCAATGTAAAAAAAACCTCACAGGTTTGTGCAGCCTCTTAAAAAAAACCTGGGAGGTTTACTAAGCATATTAAAATTTAAATACGCTTACATCAATGAATATTTTTTGAATTGTGGGGTGTAACAAAACCTCACAGGTTTGTGCAACCTCTTCAAAAAAACCTGAGAGGTTTTCCAAGCATACTGAAATTTAAAAATGCTTACATCAATGAATACTTTTTAAATTGTGGGGTGTAACAAAACCTCACAGGTTTATTGTAACCCCTGCCGCTTAGCCAGCTTAACCGCAATAAACAGCGTACAAAAAACTATTACTACACTCAGGTAGCCCACCCAATTGTAATGTAATATTTTTCCATCGGGTTGTTTGGCTACAATGGCCCCTGCAATTAAAGCGGCGAGACCGGTAAACAATTGTTGTATAGATGCATTAAAGCTCATGAACAATCCCCGTTTTTCGGGGTTAACTACTGTACTTATCATGGCCTGCGCAGGAATGGTACGGCCCGTAGAAAGCGAAAACCAAACCGCAAAAACAGCCAGCACAAAGTAAAAAGGTATGGCAGGCATATTGGTAATTAAAAAAATGGGTAACAAAGAGGCGGCGGCACAGTAGAGGTAAATTTTAAGCTTACCAAATTTGTCGGCCATGCGGCCTATAACTACCGATGCTATTAATGAAAAGCTGCCACCCACCAGGTATATTAATGGCGTTTGATCTTTAGTAAAGCCAACATTAAATTCCATATAAGGATTGATAAACGGAATAATAATAAAGTGCCCCATCATTAAAAAACCGGATAAGGTAAGTGCCAGCAACTGGCTTTTATTCCGGCTCAGTTCCAGCAACACTTCTTTTGGAGAAACTTTTTCTGCCGGTTGATTTTGTAAATGTTTGGTCATGGGAGGCAAAAAACGAACGATCATGGGAATTATAATTATTCCCACAATACCAATAAATAAAAAGGGAGCAAGCCAGCTTATTAATTTAGCCAGGTACAAACTAAAAGGCACCCCAAAAATTGATGACACAGAAAACGCTGTAAAGATGGCACCCATTGCCCTTCCCCGCTTTTCGTACTCAAAGGTATCGGCCACTATGCTTAAAATTTGTGTACCAATAAGGCCACCAAATAAACCGGTTAATATTCTTGCGGCCATTAAAAAAGCAGCATCAGGTGCAATACCGCAGCAAATGGTGCCCACTAAAAAACCGATGTAGGCAAACAGGAGTACCTTTTTTCTATCGTATTTATCTACAAAAAAAGCAGCGGTAATACTGCTAATAAAAGAAGCTATCGGATATGCAGCCACTATAACACTAAAATACTGGGCGCCAATTTTAAAATGTGGCATCAGGAAATTACCTAATGGCATCATTATCATAAAATCCAGGATATTTGTAAAATTAAGTGCAGCCAGTAAAAAAAGTATGATGCGTTCTTTTTTAGTCATGTTTAAACTTGGGGGCAAAGGTATTTGATTGATAGAGAACCGGGGAAATTTGTAAAAGAAGTTTTTTAAAGCATAGCTATTGATTAATATTTGCACCCTGAGCTTAAAATATTCAATAACCAATTTTCAATGTTCAATAATCAATAGAATACGGGTTCATTTAGGATGTTTATTTATTCTCTGAACGCTACCCTCTGTTTTGTGTGGAAGCTGAGTAAAACAGGCTTAATTAAGACCGTTTTCAGGGCTATAAAATATTTGACAAAATTCTTCTGTAACCCTTGCCTAATCTGCATTAAAACCCATACCTTTGCTGCCCGTTTAAAATTAACGGGATAAACAATTTTTTACACACAAAACAAGGGAAATGAACAATTACGAATTGATGGTGATTTTTACCCCTGTGCTTTCTGATGAGGAATTTAAAGCCGCTCAGAAAAAATACGCTGA
>JAYURK010000009.1:0-20929 GCA_043756235.1 Ferruginibacter sp.
ATTTCTACTTTTGCGTCAAACCAATCCAGCCCGCTGCTTACATGAATATGTGTGTTGGGTTTTGCTGTATTAAACCTAAAATTTTTCAATGCCTCAAAACCATACACCGGCACTTTCATTTCCTTCATAGCATCTACAAATAAAAAGAACCAGTTGTTGCGTAATACATCGGCTCCTTTTAACACCAGGCTGCTGTTATCGTTAGTACGCACAAACATGGTATGCAGCGCTTCCAGCTTTAATATAAAATTTTCTTCGGCTTCCTTATTGCGGTGCACCACCAAAATTTTATCGCCATCGGGTATAGTTATCGTTTCTTTATCGGTGGCTTTGGTTTCAAAACCCTGGTAAGTAAATATGGGTTGAAAAACCAGGTAATCGCCTTTTTCCTGCAACTGTAATTTTACATCGGGTTCGCCGCTTTTAATTTCTCTTATTAATCCTTTATCAAACTCTACGTGGTATTCTTTAGTTAAAGGCATTATTACCTTCTGCATTTTTTCGGCCCAGTTTTCTTTACTTAACTGTATGTTGCCTTCTTTAATAAATTTTTCGGCCTGTAAAACATCTTCGGGCTTTTGCCACAGGTAAAGGGTTTTTTCGTGTAAAAATATGAGGCTGCTGTTGCATTCATTATCTGCAAAAGGAATAATGGCGGATTGCATTTTCACCGTGCAGGCTATTTCGAAATGATTATTTTTTGCCAGTACTTTAAATACCGGTGCAATAAAATGATCGCTGATTTCTATCTCTTTTAAATTTTCTGTTTTAAAAGTTTTTTTCTCGGGCAGTAAAAAAATAAAATTACTGGCAGCCTGCTCTTCAAAAACTTTTTTTAGTTTGGGTAACAAATACTCTGCAATAAGGCTTTTGGTTTCTTCGGGTAATTCATCGCCATCTGTTTGTATAATGTTTTCCCAAATGCCGCTAAAGGGCGAATTGCGATCGAGGTATTTATTTATTTCGGTGGTTTGTAATTTACGTATTTGCTGCAGCAGCTGTTTATCATCCTCGCTAAAGAGTTCGGCATTTACAAATTTTGCCAGGTCAAGCTTTTCGGTTTTGCCGGTATATTTTTTATTGTCTTCGTCCGCATCGCCCTGTATGGCATCTACACTAAAATACGGGTACACCGTGGCGTTAAAATTAAAAACAATGCCTAATCTTTTTTCGGGTTGCTGGCTCACTTCTTCTTCCTTTTCCGGTTCGGCTACGGTGCTGGCAAAAGCCTCGTGCGACCGTGTGATAACCCCCGCCGGTGCAGTAACCCTTTTTATAGTAGTATCCAGAACTTTTAAAAACGGTTTGCCTTCTTTATAAGTAAATTCAAATTTTCCTTTAAGGTCATCATCTAAACTGTAACCGTATATCTGCAGCAGTTTATTTTTTTCTTTATCCCAGTTGCGGATGGTATCAAAATAATAAGGACCATGTGCATTTAATAATTGTAAAAACAACATTACCTTATGTTCGCAAAGCGGGTGCTCCTGCTCATCGCACCGGCAGGAAGTATCAAAATTTCTCTCGTCGTTTTTTTGTATTACTAACGGGTAGGTTTGGCCGTCGTATTCCAGTTCTGCTTCTACTCTTTCATCTGCTGCTTTTAAAATAGTGGCTTTTGCTTTTTGCAGCATTTCATCGGCCTGCTCATAAATGCCCGGAGATGAAAATAACTTTACCATCTTGAGCTCAATATGTTTCATTTTGGCAACGGTATGCCGCTGGTTATAACGCAGTGCTGTATTATCCAGCATGTTTTTATCTATCATTTCCTGCAGGCGCAAAAGCGCAGCAGCTTCGTGACGGCATATATCGCCTAAATTGTAAGGACAGCTGCAGCGAACCGAAATGTTTTTAGCATCGGCATATTTTTGAATGTGCACTTTATAAAATGTGGTGTAACTGTCGTCTTTAACCCGGTATACCACGCTGCCCATTAAATGTTCGTGTTCTACCAGCTCCACAAAACCCATGGACTGTATTTTTTTTCCCCGGCGGATCACTTCATCAGATCCATTATTGTAAACATATTTAACAAGGTGGGATAATGCCATGAAAATTTTGGATTGCCGATTTTGGTTTTCAGATTTGATTTGCAGTTTGTTTTCTATAACAACCCGTTCTGAAAAGGGCAATTTGCAAAATTAAAGGAAAATTGCTGAGGTTGCGGCGTAAAATTGAAAGTTTGTGGAGAAAACCCTGTAACTCATAAATGCCTTTGCGTATTTACCCGGCAATTAGCTTCCCTTCCTTATACACCACCAATACATCTGCCGCATCGGATGTTAAACAAAAATTGATATCTTCTATTAACCCAAATCTATCCACCAAACGGTGATAGTGTGTAAGCTTTGGTGCAAAACCTACAATATCTTTTTTATTTGCCTGGTACATCATTTCGGCAGTTAAAGAGCTGTCGCAGTGTATGGTAAAGTGTTCTTTTATGTTGCTGATAACGGCACCGGCAAATAAAGTGTCTTCAATATTGTAACGGTCCTTCCAGCCGGCGCAGCCCAGCACTACATTTTTATTTTGTGCCATTAAATAATTACATACTGCACTAAGGTTGGGAAAGCTGCCACTGATAATAGTATCTGCATTATTATCCAGTGCCATTTGCAATAATTTTGTACCGTTAGTGGTAGTAAGTACTAATGTTTTTCCCTGTATAAATTCTTTTGAATATTCTAATGGAGAGTTGCCATGCTGCAGGCCTTCTGCAATTTGCCCGTCTCTTTCTCCTGCGGCAATGGCGTCAATTTTTTTACTGATGTCGATTGCTTTTGCAACTGTATCAACCGGAATAATACATTTTGCACCATTGTGTAATACGGCTGCAATGGTGGAGGTGGCCCTGAACACGTCAATAATAACCACAACGGCATTTTTTAAATCATATAAATGTAAAAGGGCCGGGCTAAGGCAGGTGTACAGTGTTGGTTTGTTTGTTTGCATCAGGGTAAAATTAAAGTAATATTGCTTTCCACTTTTCAGTTTCGGCGTATTGTTTTATAATATCATTACGCAGTATTATAAATCTTTCTACATATTTTTTTAGATAAATGGTATTGAAAAATTTTCCGAGTGTACCATACGGGCTTTCAAAATCTACAATATCAATCATTATAGAACCATTTTCAATTTGTTTAAAATGATGCTGGTGTTTAAAACTTTTAAAATCGCCTTTTATCATTTCGTCAGTAAAAGTATTGGGGCTATCCATGGCCGTTATTTTACTGGTGTGCTGCCTTGTTTTAAAAAGATGTTTGGCCTGCCAGGTTACTGTTTCGTTTTTATTAATTAATCCTGATATTACGCCGGCAATGGCTTTTTCGTTAGTATGTGCTGTAGAAATTTTATGCAATGTATACTGCGGCTTAAATCAAACACCCTTTGTATTGGCGCTGCAATAAATGTGGTAATGTGGATTGTTGACATATATATAACTACACCCCATTAGGGGATGGGGTTTACACAAACGGCACTTTAACCACTTTTGCTTTTAGTAAAGTGTTTCTTATGCTGATATAAATTTCACTGTCGATGGCTGCAAATTTAGTATCAACATAACCTAAACCAATTGCTTTACCCAATGATGGCGATTGAGTACCCGAAGTAACTGTACCAATTATTGTTCCTTCAAAATCTTTTATATCGTAACCGTGTCGGGCAATGCCTTTTTCCTGCATTTCAAATCCAACTAGTTTTTTAATAACGCCTTTTGCTTTTTGCTTTTCAAAATAAGCACTGTTAGTAAATGGTTTTGTAAATTTTGTTATCCAGCCCAGGCCGGCTTCCAGTGGCGATGTGTTATCATCTATATCGTTACCATATAAACAAAAGCCCATCTCTAATCTTAAAGTATCTCTTGCACCCAGCCCTATTGGTTTAATGCCTGAAGCTTTTCCTGCATCAAAAATAGCTTCCCAAATTTTATCGGCATCGCCGGGTATATCTTCAAAATAAATTTCTACGCCACCTGCGCCGGTATAACCCGTTGCGCTTATCAAAACATTTTCTACTCCGGCAAAAGTTCCTTTAGCAAAAGTGTAATATTTTAAATTAAGGATATCTATAGCTGTAAGGCTTTGTAAAATTTTTGTGGCGTTAGGGCCCTGTATGGCCAGCAAACAGGTTTTATCAGAAATGTTGTGCAGCTCCACACCCTTATCATTAAAACTGCTGATCCACTTCCAGTCTTTATCAATATTGCCGGCATTTACAACCAGCATATAACTTTTGTTTTCTTCCAGGCAATACACCAACAGATCATCTACAATACCACCATCATTATTGGGCAGGCAACTGTATTGTGCTTTGCCTGCGGTAAGTTTTGAGGCGTCGTTGGTAGTAACTCTTTGTATAAGATCGAGTGCGTTTTCTCCTTTTAAAATAAATTCGCCCATGTGGCTAACATCAAATACGCCGGCATTATTTCGCACAGCTGCATGCTCGTCATTTATTCCTGTGTAAGAAATGGGCATATTAAACCCGGCAAACTCCGCCATTTTTGCACCAAGGGCAACATGTTTATCCGTAAAAGGTGTTGTTTTCATTATACTATTTTTAGTAGATTAATTAGCAGCGGCAAAGGTAAGGGGTTATTAATTTATGGCAGAATGCAAAAAAAGCCCCGCCAAAAAATTGGCAGGACTGTGTTTGTTTCAACTTCAACTCAACTATCGAAACTATTTTTAAACTCAATTATCCGCTACTATTTCTTTTATGCCCTGGCACATGGCTTTTACTTTTTCGTAAGCAGCAGCTGAATTTTCTTCTTTATCAAATTTTATTTTAAGCTTTCCTTTTTTTGACCGGATGTAAAATTCGGTGTAGTCATACAGGGTTACAGTAGCATCGGCCCGGCCCCGGCGTATAATGTTTTCGCCACCGGCATACTCATTAATATAATTTTGTACTGCTCTTGTTTTACGCTCCTGGTATGTTGCTGATAAAGTATACTGTTCCTCATCATCGTTTATTTTAACAGATACGTTATTGCTGTGATAACTGAAACAGGATGATAAAAAAGCAGTTAAAGAAAAACTAAGTGCAATAAATAAAACCAACTTTCTCATACCATTAATTTTAAATTTTGTTTTTAATTGATGTTAGGAAAAAATATAACGCCGGGCATGATAACAGATGTTATTGGTTCTGGCTCTGTGCCAATTACTGTGTTTTCAATTTTATCTTTAATGCTATCTAATTTTTCTTTTATTCTTTCAATAGAATCAATTTTTTGTTGCTTCTTAATTTCCTGCAGGCTTCTTAACGAGTCGGCTTTTTTATCGTATTCGTTATAGCGGTAGTTATCTTCGTTATTGTAATTACGGTTGTTATTTTTGTTTTGTTTCCTGTCATTCCATCCGTCTGCTTTTTTTCCTGTTAAAGTATACAAACCATCAGGCTTCATTACATAATCAACATCTTCCTGCCAGCGTATATTATCTTCTCTGTCAAAATCATTTCTATTCCAATCGTTATCCCAATTTTTGGAACCTAAATGTACGGGCCATCCAATACCTTTATTTACTCTTATTTGTTTACCTACCGGTACATACACGGTAATTATCACCAGCTGATTTCTAAACTTATCTACCTTATTAATTGCTATCCCTTTTTCTAACTGCAAAACAGAATCTTTTTGGGTAACATCAAATTTTATTAGGCTTGCCAGGTTATTTGCTTCAGTTCTGTTATTACCTCTTGCTGTTTTTTTCATGGTTACCTGAAAGCTATCGTTGGGTGATTTTGCAATTTCCACATACACGTTTCTTACAAAAGCGGTATCCTCATCAATTAAATTTTCAAAAGGCTCAAAACGTATCCAGTTGCGGCTGTAATATTTTTTTGTAAATGGTGTTGATGATGAAACAACCATTTTATTTACCTGTGGATTGCTTAACAGAACAGGTTGTTCATCAAGGCGGCTTGCCGATTTAAAATCACCGGTTACTGTAGCAATCAGCATAGTTAAACATACCCACCCAATAGTCCACAAGCTGCCAAAAGTTAGCCTCAAAATTTTACTGTTACTTTTCATCCGGGCAATTTTTCTTATCAACCAAATAATAGCGGCAACAATAGGTACGGCAATAAATAATAATAAGGTACCCCATGCGTAAAGGTTTTGCCAGTCGCCCCTTAACACATAATCTTTAAGCGGAAAAAGACCAACCGATACCACCCCAAAACCAAACAAAGCTGCAATAAAAGCAAAACATACACATCCAATTATAAAGTAGGCAAATATTTTAGCTATCATGGCTATCACGTTTCCTAAGCCGCCCTTGTTGCGGCGTGTAAAATTTTGTACATCTCCCGCCATGGCATTTGCTTTATCACTAATGATGGTACTGGCTTCTTTACTAAATTTTTCTGCTTTTTTTCCTACTCCTTTCATTTCTTCCATCACCGAATTTTTTATAGAATTCATATCCACCTTCTCACCTTTCATTTCTAATTTTTCGGATGTGGTTAATGCTTCAGGTATTACTATCCATAAAATAATGTACACTATTAAAGAAGTAGGACTGAATGTAAAACGGATCACATCACCAAAATCCCAAAAACCGCCCCAGTGGCCCCAGCGGGATAAAAAAGATAAAAAAGGCAACAGGAATAAAACTCTTGGTATCCATGGATTGATGCCAAAATAATTGCCTATACCACTGCACACGCCTGCAATCATTTTTTCATCCGGATCACGAAATAGTTTTTTCCTGGTGCCGCCAATTTGTTGAGTGGAGCTGCTGGGTACCGCAATCCACATAATGATATAGGTTAAAAAACCAATTCCTGAAAAAAGCAATATCACAAATATTATCCGGGCAATTACGGCATCAATATTAAAGTAGTTGGCAAGGCCGCTACATACGCCTCCTAATACTTTATTGTTTTCATCTCTAAATAATTTTTTATGACCCATTGCATTTGTGCTGCCGGCAGCCTGCTGTTGATACGATGATGAAGCGGTGCTGGTTTGTGCAGCATCTTCCATTGGTTCAAAATCTTCGGGGCGGCCAATACTGTTAATCACAGCATTTACATCATCTTCTGTAATGCATGTAGCACCTTTAGTAATTCTTTCCTGAAAGAGTTCTCCAATCCGGCTTTCAATATCATTTATAATTTCATCTTTGCCTTCTTCGTTGGCAAAATGACGGTTAAGGCTGGCGGTATAATTTTTTAGTATTTCAAAAGCGGTGGTCTCTATCGGTACCACCCGGCCCTGGAAATTAATATTGATTACTTGTTTCATGGCTAAATAATTTTTGTTTCGTTAGTTGATGGCGCTTAATAAACATCCCAAGCTTCGGGTTTGGCTATCCTTTTTTTTTAAGGGTTGTTGAAGTTTTGATCCCTGCTTATTGCCGGGTTGTTGTTTTTAATGTTGTTGGCATCTACATCAGTTACTGCTTTTACTGCGTTGGACAGCTCGTTCCACGTTGCTTCCAGCTCTTTGTAAAATGCGGCACCTTTTTCGGTAAGCGAAAAATATTTTCGTGGCGGGCCACTGTTACTCTCCACCCAACGGTAGGTTAAAAATTCTGCGTTTTTAAGCCGGGTAAGCAGGGGATAAAGCGTTCCTTCTAATAAATTAAAGTTGGCCGACTTCATGGTATCTATTATATCTGAAGGATAAGCTTCTCCCTGCTTAATTACCGAAAGGATACAAAATTCCAGTACTCCTTTCCGCATCTGGCTTGCGGTGTTATCAATGTTCATGGCTTTACTATTTTAAAATTCATGGCTATACTTTTTGCAATAACTAAATCCGGTTTTTTGCTATCACATCACAAATATAGGAAGCTTTTTAGTACTATGCAACACATAATACCATATTTTTTATAGTAGTGGGTGGTAGCCATTAGTCTGTTTTGCATACAAATCAATACAGTAAAGGGTTTTATAAGATTGAGGCTTTTAAAAAATATTTTACAGAAATTACAAATGGCAAAATTTTGGGGTTGAGTGGCTGATTTTTTTGTCTTTACGAAATCTCACTTTAAATTTCTGGTGTTTCAAATGGTTAGTTTAAGTAGATTTATAGCCCAAATTTATTTTAATGAAAAAAAGTATACTTATTGTACTAATGCTGGCAACATTTGCAAATGCACCTGCACAAAAAACCGACAAAAAACTATATACCGCTGTTGCAGCGTTATTAAAAGATTTTAAAGGCGATGTGGGTGTATATATAAAGAATTTAAAAACAAACAGGGTTGTAGCCATAAATGCAGATACTGTTTTTCCTACAGCCAGTATTGTAAAAATTCCTATTCTGATTGGAATAATGGATAAAATACAGCGCAACAGTTTCAATTACCATCAGCAACTGCAATACAAAGATTCGCTGGCTTACAGCAGTTTTGATGTTACCGCTAATTTAAAAGACACCGCAAAAATTGAAATGGCAAAGGTAATTATGCTGATGCTTACTACCAGCGATAATACCGCAAGCTTATGGTTACAAAAATTAGCAGGCGGTGGTGCAAGAATAAATGAAATTTTAGATTCAGCCGGTTTTAAAAACACCCGGGTTAACAGCCGCACACCTGGCAGAGAAAATAACCGAATACAATACGGTTGGGGGCAAACTACGCCTTATGAAATGACCACCCTGATGGAAAAAATTTACAGCGGACAAATAGTAAATGACAGTACATCAAAAAAAATGATTCGGTTACTTGGCCGCAATTTTTGGGATGAACAGGCAATTGCCGCTTTGCCACCCAATGTTTTTGTGGCCAGTAAAAATGGTTGTGTAGATGCCAGCCGCAGCGAAGTGTTACTGGTAATGTCAAAGCAGCCTTATATCTTCAGCATCTTTACAAAAAACAATAAAGACCAGCGCTGGACAGACGATAACGAAGCCTGGGTAGTAGCAAAAAAACTTTCGGCTTTATTGTGGCTACATTACAATAAATAAGGTAATGTTAAAATACTGATAGCGTAATGCATGCTGCAGCCCATGGCATTTGCTTTGTTATAATAATGTAAAGGAGGAACCAAAATATGAAACAACTTTTACTTATTACCGCTACAGTTTTTTTACTTGCATCCTGCAAAACCAGCAAAGATTATTTAAGCCGCGGCGACGAGGACAAAACATTATTTGATGTGGTTAAAACATTAAATAAAAACAGCCGCAACGATGATGCTGAAAAAGCGTTACCAATTGTATACGAAAGGGTACAGCAAAATCACCTTAAAAAAATAAACAGTTATAAAAATTACAAAGAAATTACCCGTTGGGATAAAATTATAGATGAATACAGCAGCCTGCAAAAAATGTACGAAGCTATCAGTAACTCAGGTACTGCCAGCAGCTTAGTAAACGCCACCGATTATAAAAATGAAATTTACGAGGCTAAGCAAAATGCTGCTGCCGATTATTATCAGTTAGCGGGCACGTATTTGCAAAACAATACAAGAGAAGATGCTAAAAAAGCTTACACTTATTTTAAGAAAACAGATAAATATGTACAGGGCTTTAAAGACACCAAAGCTAAAATGGATGAAGCCTACCAGGAGGCCATTATTGATGTAGTGATAAACCCCGTGCAGGATAATTCATTTTTCTTTAATACCGGTTGGGGCAATTATGGTTACAATTACAGTAACGAATATTTTCAACAAACACTGGTTAGAGAGTTGGGTGGTAAATACAGCAGCCGTTACCCTGCAAAATTTTATACTGATTGGGAAGCAAGGCGGGATAATGTACAACCCCACTGGGTGGTGGATTTAACGCTCCGTAACATTGATATACCAAGGCCCTACACTAATAATTACACCCGTAATGTAAATAAACAAATTGAAGCAGGCAGAGATACCAGTGGCAAAATTATTTATCAAAATGTATATGCTACAATAAATATAACCCAGCAATCTTTTACTGCAAGTGCACAACTTGATGTGAACATAACTGATGCCGTTAGCCGCCGTAACATCAGTTACAATACTTACAGGGACGATTACCGCTGGCAACAGGAATACGCTACTTACAGCGGCGACAGCCGGGCCCTCAGCAGCAACGACTGGGCAATGATTAACAACCGTAATTACAACGAGCCCCGTAAAGAAGATGTGTTAAACGAATTGTACAGAAAAATTTATCCGCAGGTAAAAAACCGGATAAGTTATTCGGTAGATTGGTAAAAAATACTTTGTCTTAACAAAAAAAATTTATAAAAAATGCCTGCAGTGCGCAGGTATTTTTTTGCTTTGTTATTAAGTAGAAAAATCAATTATTAATCAGTGCCACCTGTACCGGTTCGGTACGGTTGGTAATATCATATAAAACAAGCCCTGTGCTTATATAGCAGATCAATAAGTTATTGTAAGGAATTACATCTTCAAAAATATGGGTGGTTAATTTCTTTCGCAGCACGGGTGTAGCGGGAACGGAAACATTAAAAATACTTAAGCCGTTATTTTTTTGGCAAACATATAAAATAGAATCAGCCAAACCCAGGCCACGTGGTGTAGGCATTAAATGTTTTTTAATTAACAGCGGGCTGGTAACATTGGATACATTATAAATATACAATCCCTCTTCTACAGGGCCGCATGGCTGGCCGCCTAATAAAGTTACAAATGCGGTACTGTCGTTTGCTACAACAGGGTCGCAGCTTCTTACATGCCTGGCCTGGCTGAGCAACACCGGTTGTGCCGGGTTGGTGATGGAATAAATATACATACCGTCAATGGCGCCGATAAACAATTTGTCTTTGTATGGAAAAATAGTTTCTACACCAAAGTTCATATTGATGCTGCCCAGTTGTGTGGCACTTTGCGGATTGGTAATGTCGAATATTTTTAAGGTGTTTACATCTGCCAGGTAAAGATGGTTGCCCACAATTGTAAATCTTGCTAAAGATCCGCCTTTACCACTGGCAGTAGCCGCTGCAGCGTTTGCACTGTCTGCCGCTTTTTCGCAAGAAGAAAAAAACATAGCAGCAACAAATAAAAAAAGTATTGTTCTCATAAATTAATTTATTTAAAAGCGTCTTCTGCAATAAGGATACACACTGTCTTTTACCCAGGTTACAATAATAGAATCATTAAAATATCTTGGGCAATCATAATACCCGGTATCGGGCGGCGCCTGCCAGTTATAAGGCCGCTGCGAATCAAAAGTATTAAACACTCCCTTAAACCTTTTAACCTCCACGGGTGCGGTGATGTTGGTAATGTCTATCACCACCATATCATTAAAATTATTGGCATACAGGTAATTTCCTTTTATAGAAATATCGGTATTACCACCCAACTCTATAAAGGCAACCCGCTTTGCATTTGATGGTGAAGCATTATCTATAAGGTGTATGCCTTTACCAATATCGTTTTGAAATATAGTATTGCCGAAAACATAAATTTTACCGGCAGCAACCATTGGCCGGGCCGTATTGTAAAATTTTAATTTTTTTATTGAAGTGTCGGCAGCATAAGCAGGTTTCCATCCCATAACTTTTTTTGAATAATCAACGGGGTCGATATAAGGTTTGTTAGTGCGCCAGTTACAGGAGATAAATAAAATAATGCACAAAATGTATAATAGCATCTTCGTCATAAGCAGGTTTAGCATTATGACACTGATTAAAAGTAAAACGATGCCTGAAGAAAGATTTAATATAAAAGAGTTTTATTTAAACATCACATAAACCATCCAGCTCATAAAATAAGCCAACCCCGTCATATACACCAATTGTATGGCGGGCCATTTCCAGCTTCGGGTTTCTCTTTTTACAACTGCTAAGGTACTCATGCATTGCATAGCCAGTACGTAAAAGATTAATAAAGATAAGCCGGTTGCAAGGTCGTACACCTTTGTACCATCGGGCCTTACAGCTGCTGCCATTTTTTGGCGCAGGGTGCTGTTGTTAGTATCGGCATCTTCACCAACACTGTATAAAGTTGCCATGGTACCCACAAAAACTTCTCGTGCTGCAAAAGACGTTATTAAAGCAATGCCAATTTTCCAATCGTAACCCAATGGACCAATGGCCGGCTCTATAGCTTTGCCCAATGTTCCTGCAAAAGAACTTTGCAACAATTCCGTTTTACGTTGTTTGTTTAATTCCTTTACCTGTGCAGGATTGGCAGCAATAAGCTGTTCATATTTTGCAGACACGGCCTGCATTTTTTGTTTGGGGCCGTAAGTACTTAATGCCCACAGTAACAAACTTATCAGCATAATTACTTTACCGGCATCAAATACAAATATTTTTGCTTTTTCTATCATGGTGGTTAAAGCATTGCGCCATCTTGGGCTACGGTATACCGGTAGCTCTAAAATAAAAAAGCTGCGTTCGGTACTTTTTATAAACCACTTCATTACCCAGGCCACAATTAATGCCATTACTGTACCTAATAAATATAAACCCATCATTACCAAACCCTGCACACTTAAAAAGCCAAAATATAATTTTGATGGGATAATGAGTGCAATTAAAATGGTGTACACCGGCAGCCTTGCACTGCAACTCATAAGTGGTGTAATCATTATGGTGAGCAATCTTTCTTTTTTATTTTCAATATTACGGGAACTCATAATAGCCGGTACGGCGCAGGCAAAACCACTTATCATGGGCATCACACTTTTACCATTAAGGCCCACCTTACGCATGAGCTTATCGGTTAAAAAACTAATTCTTGCCATGTAGCCGGTATCTTCCAGCAAAGTAATCAGCCCAAATAAAATCATAATCTGCGGTACAAAAATTAATATACCGCTAAGGCCGGCCAGCACACCATTTATTAATAAATCGCTCCACCATGTTTGGGGTAAATTGTCTCCCAAAAAACCGCCCATTTTTCCAAAGGTCCATTCAATGGCATCCATTGGGTATTGCGCTACCCAAAACACACTTTGAAATAATAAAAACAATACCACAATTAAAATGATGTAACCCCAGTGGCGGTGCAATAAAATATTATCTAGCCGTTCAGTTAACAAAGCCTTTTGCAGTGGGTCGCTTTCAACCACGGTTTGTTGCATTATGTGCTTAATGCGGCCATAGCGCTGCATAATTTCTTCTGCCTGCGTTTTAGTAGGATTGAATTTATTATCAACCTCAATTTTTTCAATGGCTGTTTGCGTGGAGGCATCCAGCAAAAAATTTTCGTGGTTAATTAAATAATGTATTGCCCTGTAATTACTAATTCCAGGAAAAATATTTTTTACTGCGGTAATGGGCGCTGCGGCTAAAGCAGCTGTATCTATAAAATCTCTTGGAGGTGCCTGGTTAATTTTTTCTGCTGCAAGCTCCAAAGCTTTTTTTAAAGGAGCAATGCCTTTGTTTTTGCGGGGATTTACTGCAATGATGGGTACGCCCAACTCTCTTTCCAGCCCGGGTATATCTATTTGTGTGCCTTTGCGGTTGGCAAGGTCCATCATGGTAAGCGCTACCACTACCGGAATTTTTAAATCTATAATTTGAGAACAAAATAACAGGTTACGTTTAAGGTTACTGGCATCTGCAACCAGCACCACCATATCCGGCTTTACATCTTCATCCTGATTTAATAAAACTTTATAAGCAACCCATTCATCGGCACGTTTTGGATATAAGCTGTAGGTGCCGGGTAAATCTATAACATTAGCTTGAAAGCCTGCTGCAATAGTACTGGTGCCGGTTTTTTTGTCCACGGTAACGCCGGGAAAATTCCCTACTTTTTGATTCAATCCGGTTAAAGAATTAAAAAGAGAACTTTTGCCGCTGTTAGGATTACCTACTAATGCTATGTTTAAAGTTTTACCCAAAATTTTATAGTTGCAAAATTAATGGCAACAGCCTGTATACGGTTACGAAATAAGAAACATGGGTTAGCTACCCGGCAAAATGGGCTGGTTTTATTTATGCTGTTTAACAAATTAGCGGCATTTTTGGTATAATAATTTATTTGATTACTGTATAGCTGAATTACATTTGCAGTATCTCTATAAAATAACAATATGAAAAGTTTTGTTTGGTGTTTTGTATTAAGTATACAATTTGCCTGGGCCCAAAAATTAAGTTTTGGCAAAAAAGCCGATAAAATAATTGTAACCAATTTACAAAACCATATTAATTACCTGGCTGATGATAAACTGCAGGGCCGCCGAACCGGCACCGCCGGAGAAAAGTTGGCTGCAGAATATATCAGCAGCGAATTTGCAAAATCGGGCATTGCAGCTAAAGGCGATAATGGCAGTTTTTTACAGCCCTTTGAAGTGAATGAAGGCATGCAAATAAACACTTCGGCTCATTTAATTATTGATGGTAACGACTTGGTGCTGGATAAAGATTATTTTCCTTTTATATTTTCGCCCAATGCTGCGTTGGAAGCTGCACCATCCATGGCGTTAAGAGAAAGTGGTACCATTTGGTTTTTAGATATTAAAGAAATGCTGGAAGACAATAAAAACAATCCGCATTTTGATTTAACCGATGCTATTAAAAATAAAGCGGGCAATATGGCTGCAAAAGGTGCTACTGCTTTAATTATTTACAACACTTCATCCATTGCAGATAATTTAAAATTTGAACCAAAGGATAAATCAGCTAAAATAAAAATACCCGTTGTATACGTTACTGCAACTGCCTTAAAAAAATACCTGAATGATGAAACCGCTACTCTGGATATAAAATTAAAAACAGATATTGGTGAGAAAAAAAGAACGGGCCATAATGTAATTGGCTTTATCAATAACAATGCTGCACATACTATTATATTGGGAGCACATTACGACCATTTGGGTTATGGAGAAGATCAAAATTCTTTATTTACAGGCACCACACCACAAATACATAATGGTGCCGATGATAATGCCAGTGGTACCGCTGCATTAATTGAGTTGAGCAAATTATTAAAAGCATCAAAATTTAAAAACAATAATTATTTGTTTGTTGCTTTTTCGGGCGAAGAGCTGGGTTTGTTTGGCAGTAAATATTTTACGGAGCATTCGCCTGTAAACCTGAGCACGGCTAATTATATGATCAACATGGATATGGTGGGCCGCTTAAACGACAGCACTCATGGATTAAACATTGGAGGTTATGGCACTTCGCCTGCATGGGGGCAATTATTAAATCAAAAAGATAAATTCTTCAACATCAAATTCGACAGCAGTGGCAGCGGCCCCAGCGACCACACCTCTTTTTACAGAAAAGATATTCCTGTTTTATTTTTCTTTACAGGTGTGCACAGCGATTACCATAAACCAACCGATGATGGCAATAAAATTAATTATAACGGCGAGTTGATGGTGGTAAGCTATATTTATAATGTTATTGATGCTGCCAATAAAAAAGGGAAACTTTTATTTAGTAAAACAAAAGAAACCCAACAGATGGGCAAAAGCAGTTTTAAAGTTACAATGGGTATAATGCCCGATTATACTTTTAGCGGCACCGGCGTACGGGTGGATGGTGTTAGCGAAGGAAAGACTGCACAAAAAGTTGGTATAAAAACCGGTGATATTATTTTACAATTAGGTGATATTAAATTTACCGATGTACAAAGTTATATGGGTGCGCTGGGAAAATTTAATAAAGGTGATGCTACAAAAGTAAAAGTGAAAAGGGGAAAGGAAGAGCTGGTGTTTGATATTGTATTTACCCCTATCCCCTGAAGGGAATCAGCACTTTTCGATTCAGACATTTCAATAAAATAAAAACAGTTCAAATTTTAATACTCAAATTCCCCTTTAGGGGTTAGGGGCATATGAAACTTAAAATAGACAACGAAACTTTAGCGCAGGAGTTTTTTGAAGATGCCTTGTTAATGGGTATTGTTGCGCCTGTTAAAGATTACCAGTTTACCTGGCAGTTAAATCAAATACTGGGTTTTAATTTCAGGGTGAATAACGATTTTGAAATAGAGCTTACCAAAAAGCAACGCAAATATTTTTTTTCTATTTACGAATATGCTGTGCCTTCTACCTGCCTGGTGCATTATTTATACAACAACCAGTTTGACGGTGAATATTTGTTGCCCGAATTTAAACACCTCGATTTTTTGTGGCTGATAAAAGGTGAAACGGTAAGTGTTGAAGAATTAAAATCGTTAATGCAATCTATTAAATCGTTACCGGGTGTGCAATTGGTAAACGAATTAACCAATGAAAAAATTAAACATAAGCAACACCTTATATTTTAATGGATAACTGATAATGTTTTCGATTCAGAGATTCATCAAAAATTGTAACTCGTTTCTTTTTTAAAAAATTATCCATTAACCAATTATAAATTACATACTATGTGGACAGAAAAAAACAATACCCTCTATAAAAAAATTGAGTTCAAAAATTTTTCTGAGGCATTTGCTTTTATGACAAGGGTTGCCCTTGAAGCAGAAAAAATGGACCATCACCCATTATGGACCAATGTATATAACAAAGTGGAGATTTGGTTAAGCACACACGATGCTGGTGATATTGTTACTGATAAAGATAAAAAGCTGGCGAAAAAAATTGATGCGTTGATGCCTTAAACAACAAACTAAAAGTTGAAGAATTTTTAAGCAATTACACTTACTACTTTTTCTTCTTTAGCAACCATACTTCCAATAGCAGTTGTAAATTTTTCCAATCCGTTTTTTTCTAAAATATCTTTTACTTCATCAACCGCACTGGCATCCACAGCAATTAATAATCCGCCGCTGGTTTGCGGATCGGCCAATATTGCTTTTTGATAATCAGTTATAGCGCCAATTTTTTCGGAGTAGCTGTCCCAGTTTCTATTAGTGCCGCCGGGTACACTTTTTTGATCTACATAATTTTTTATATCCCTAATTATAACGGGTACTTTTTCAAAATAAATTTCGGCACTTAAGCCGCTGCCTTCGGCCATCTCTACTAAATGGCCTAACAAACCAAAGCCGGTAACGTCCGTCATTGCAGTTACGCCTTTTACTTTTCCCAATGCCTGGCCCACTTTATTTAATTGCATCATTTGCTTTGCGGCTATACCCACATGTTCGTCTTTTAAAATACCTTTTTTTTCTGCCGTAGTTAAAATGCCTACGCCTATTGCTTTGGTTAAAAACAACGCATCACCTTCTTTTGCCTGGTTGTTTTGTTTTATGTTTTCTATTGGTACCAAACCATTTACTGCTAAACCAAAAATAGGTTCGGGGCTGTCGATGCTGTGGCCGCCGGCTAAAGCAATACCGGCTTCTTTGCAAATACTCCTGCTGCCTTCAATTACTTTTTGTGCCACAGCAGGTGGTAAAACATTTATGGGCCATCCTAAAATAGCAATGGCTAAAATGGGTTTGCCACCCATGGCATATACATCACTGATAGCGTTAGCCGAAGCTATCCTTCCAAACTCATAAGGATCATCTACAATGGGCATAAAAAAATCGGTGGTAGAAATTAATGCCATGCCATTATCCAGATTATACACTGCTGCATCATCTTTACTATGATTGCCCACAATTAATTTATCATTGTCGGGCATGGTAATGTTGCTGGTTAAAATTTCATCCAAAATATTGGGGGCTATTTTACAGCCACATCCTGCGCCATGAGAATATTGAGTAAGTTTTATATCATTCATGCAGCAAAGTTAGGGGTACTGATTTGGATAAAAAGTTGTCCCGCTGATTTCGCTAATTGCGCAGATAAAATACAAAGTGTTTTATTTTGCGGCATCTGCGTAATTAGCGGGCAAAATAATCGGTGGCTAGTTCTTTTTTCTCCTAAAAACAATCGCCGAGCTTTTTTGCATATCACCGCTAAACCTTATTTCGTACCGGTCCTTACCATCGTACACAATTAATAAACCGGTATTGGGCGGCAGGCTGCCCAGCGATTCGGCATACATTACCAATTGAATACTGTCGCCGGCATCCTGGGTATAAATAGTTTTTTTAACCGCATTGGTACTTAAGCCAACTCTGGGCATAATAACCGTTCCATTCATTATTACACTTACGGTATCACCATCTACTTCTCCATTATCATACAATGTTAATTGCAAACTATCCGATTTAAAATATAAAGCCTGTATGTTTTCAATTTTTCGTTTACCCATATCAGTTGCTGCAGTTGGGTCGGTTGGTGCAGCAATTTTAACCGGTGCTGGTTTTACCACAACTGGAGGTACAACTGTTGGTGGATCTGTTTTTGCAACTATAATTTCAGCTGGCTTTACAGGTGCAGGTTTAACAATAACAACATCAGGTTTTTTAACAACCGCCGGTGCCGGCTGGGTAACTGCAGTTGCTGCAGGTTTTACCGGAGGCGTTTTTACAACCACAGGTGCTGCAGGTTTAGCGGGAGCTGGTTTTGCAATTACAGGTTCTTCAATTTTTGGGGTTTCAATTTTTACAATGGCAGGCGTGGTTACAACCGGTGTGGTAACTTGTTTTATTTTATTATCCGGTTCTTGTTTTTTGGCTGCAATTACAATTAATTTTTCTTCTTCGGGTGTTATTACCGGCCGGGCAACCGCAATAGTTTCCACATCAGGTATAACTGTTTCTTCTTTTAAGAAAGTTAAATTTTTAGCCAGGTTTAATTCTTTAAGGTGTGGCACTAATGCACTCTGACTATAATCTTTTTTACGTTCTACATGTATGTAACCTGTTACCGGGTGAAAATTTCGGGTACGGTTGGTAGTGTACATACCGCTTAAGATCATTACCGTATCTTTTATTTCAAATATCAGGGTATTTTTTTGGCGTACCCCTTTTGCAGGTTCAATTGGGTAATTGTGTACAATCAGGTCGGTTTCTTCGGTGGTTATTTCATTACCATCCCTTTTTATCTTTAATTTTTTTACACCATGAAACTGCTTATCATCCAAAATAAAATATGTATGGGAATAGCCGTATAATTTTCCTTTTTCTTCGCTGATGGCAATTTCGTATCTAAAGTTTTGCTGGGTAGTATCGTTATACATAAAGCCTTTCCATAAGCCGGTAATATCTCTTTCTTTAACTTGTTGTGCTGCAACAGAAAGTGGAAGGAGCAGTACAATTAAAAATTTTAAGCTGTTACGGTATTGCATGATAATATGTTTTCGGTATTCACCTTTGTATCAACGCCTGAACAGGCAATTTTATTTAGTACTGCCGAAAGATTTTCCCTATTGTGCAGGCCTTTTAAATAATATTTATCATAATAGGTTAATAAGATTCGGAAACATTCTTTATAATTATTTTCTAATAAGTAAGTAACAGCGTTTTTGGTATCTAAACCCCCCAATCTTTTTTGTATGCGGATGATGGCATTCACTAATTTTTCTTTTTCAAATTTGCCATACTCTTCTGTTAAATAATTCAATCTTTCTTCAAATGGAATGTCCAAAAAATATACCGGGCTTTTGCGCATAGTGTACCAAAGCGGCATAGGTATTTGCAGGTTGCCGATGCGCTGGCTTTCGTCTTCGATATAAATGGTTGATAGTTGATGGTTGGTAGTTGATAGTACAGTTTTTTCGACCAACGACCAACTAACAAACGCCAACTTTTCTGCTAAAAGATTTTCAAACATTTCCTGCTTTGGTTGCGGTGCTTCTCCCAGGGCGCCAAATGCCGAGCCTTTATGATTAGCTAATGCTTCCAGATCGATTATTGATTTATTTTGTTTTGCTAATTCTTGTAAAACCAATGTTTTTCCACTGCCCGTATAGCCACCAATTATTTTAAAGGAATACTCTTTTTTAAATTGTGCCTGCACCCATTTGCGATAGGCTTTGTAACCGCCAATTAAAGTATAAACCTTAAAACCATACAAATCTAACAGCCACGCTACACCTGCGCTACGCATACCGCCCCGCCAGCAGTGGAGCAATAGGCAATTGGCAACAGGCAATTGGTTATCATTACTTGTTATTTTATGTGTTTTCTTATTGCTTATTGCCAATTGCATATTGCCAATTATACTTTCTACTTCCTCCACCATGCTTTTCATCTTTACCCCAAAATAATCGAGGCCAATTTTTATAGCCTCCTGTTTACTTTGCTGTTTGTATGCTGTACCAACCACTTTTCTTTCTTCATCGGTAAATAAAGGCAAACTTATTGCGCCAGGCAGGTGTGCATGCGTGTATTCGCCGGGGCTGCGTACATCTAAAACAGGATGTTGTTTTGCAAGCTGCAAAAATTCTTCTATGGTAATTTTTTGTATGGGCATTTTTATAAAACACTAAGTTACGCAAACTAAAAAGTAATGCAGTTTATTGCTGATTTAAAATGGTAAGGTTGCGTTATTTTATATCCAGATAAAATGAAGTCATTAAGCCATTACTTTTAATTGATAATTTATCAACAGTATTTTTGTAAGAATAAATATGATCCTGAAAACTAAGCAGGCTAATATCAAAAGAAAGTTTTTTTGTAAGCTGAGTTTTGAAACCCATTTTTGCAATTAAGCCAAAATTATACCCCAAGTTAGTTTTTTTTATGCTGCTGTTTATAGATTCGTCCCTATTATAAAAATAATATGCAGCTGCTATTCCAAAATCTAAAAAACATTGTGATCGCTTACTGAGTATATAATACTTTTTTAGTGATACAGGTACTAAAGCAAAATTATTATTACTAAAAACTGAACTGTTTAAACTGTCTGCGTAATAATTATATTTTAATGAAGTTAATCCAATACCAAAAGTTATGAACCAGCTTTCTCTAAGATTTTTTTCAATCATAAATTCCTGCCCGGTACATAACATTATTTTCTTTACACCGTCTTTTTTTCCAACGGAATAACCATAATATCCGCCGGCTTTAAATATTACTTCAGAAAAAGACTGGCTAAAACCAAAATTTTGTAACAGCAAAAAGCAAATTAACAACGGCGTTTTCTTTAGAGGCATATAAAAATTTTATAACTGAACAACCACCTTCTTAGAAGGTGGGTTGAAAGCATCGGGCATAGCCCTCTTTACGTCTCTGATGTTGCGGAGAACAAATCAAAATTCCGAGT
>JAYURK010000010.1:0-20867 GCA_043756235.1 Ferruginibacter sp.
ATTCATGCAAAGAGTGGACACACTGATAAAAAAATTACAGGACCAGTTTGCGGCCAACGCCAGCGCAGCACAATTATTAATGACGGTGCAAATGTTGCAAGCCGAATTATCGCATGCGCAGGCCAATGACCCTGTCGAAAATAACGTTGGTGTAAGTGTAGATTTTCCTCAACAGGTTTTACCGGTTTTACAAAAAGAAGAAGAGAAAATAATAGAAGTATTACAGGTAGATGAAGCAGCCGTAGAAGCAGAGCTTGAAGAAATAAAGCGCAATGCCGAAACCATGCAGAAAATTAGTGTGCACAATAAACCTGTTATTGTATACCAGGAGGAGGAAGCCGAAATACTTGAAATACCCACACTCGCTCATTACTTACCCGAGCGCAAAGCAGTGCAAAAAGAAATTAATGAAACTATTACCGGTAATAATGCCTCTTTAAACGATAAATTAAAACAATCCAAAATTGATTTAGGCGATTCACTGACAGAAGTACCCATCAGGGATTTAAAAAAAGCCATTGGTGTAAACGACCGTTTTTTATATATTAATGAATTGTTCAGGGGAGATGAGAATATGTACGAACGCAGTATAAAAACCATCAACAGTTTTTCAATTTTACCCGAAGCCGAATACTGGATACAGAGAGAACTTAAAACAAAAATTGGTTGGAACGATGATAATACTACTGTAAAACAATTTTGTCAGTTGGTTAAAAGACGGTTTACATAAATATACTCCACAATTTTTGCAGTTGCCCCCGCTTTTGCATACACATAATTTTTAGCAGCTTTTGCACTTTCGTCGTAAGCAATGCTATCGGTAAGCCAGTTATCCATCACTTCTTTTAATTCGGTGACATCGCTGATGCTTTCGGCAGCGGCGCATTCAATTAAATCAGTTGCTTCAAAATATTTTTCATAATTCTCCCCAATAATAATGGGCTTGCCCCATACGGCAGCTTCTAAAATATTATGTATACCATCATTGGTAAATCCGCCGCCAATATAATTAATGTGACCATAATTATACAACCGGCTCAGCATACCCACCGTATCTACAATTAAAGTATTGTATTGGGCAAGTGAACTTATTAATGATGCATCGCTTTGTAACTGGCTGTAAAAAATAGATTTTTTAAACATTTTTTTTATATCGTTCAAATGTTCGCTGTCCAGCTCGTGGGGCACTACAATCATTTTTTGCTGATGGTCCGTTTCATCGCCATAAGCGGCTAAAATTATTTCATCATCCTCCCAGGTACTGCCGGCAACAATTACTTTTTGGGTGTGGCAAAATGTTTTTATAATGGTATCATCCAAATGTTGCTTGGCTATTTCAATCACCCGGTCAAACCGGGTATCGCCGCTAACAGTAACGTTTTTACTAATGCCGGTAGTTTGCAGCAATTGTGCAGCGGTTTGATGTTGCACAAAAAAATGATCAAAATTTTGCAGCATGTTTTTCCATAATCCGCCATACCATTTAAAAAAGGGTTGATTTTTTCTAAATATGCCCGATACTAACAGCACAGGTATATTTCTGTTTTTTAATTCCTGCAGGTAATAAAACCAGTATTCGTATTTTACCCAAAGCACCAGCGAGGGATCAACAATATCAATAAATTTTTTTGCCGAAAAAATGTTATCCATCGGCAGGTAAAAAATTGCATCAGCACCTTTATAATCTTTCATCACCTCGTACCCGCTGGGCGAAAAAAAAGTAAGTACTATTTGCTGTGCCGGATTTTTTTCTTTCAAAGCCTCCAGCAAGGGCCTGCCCTGTTCAAATTCGCCCAGGCTGGCGCAATGCATCCATACCGGTTTTGAATTGTTGTTTTTAAGTTTTGAGCGAATTAAAGCAAAGTTATTATTTCTTCCCTCCAGCCATTTTTTGGCTTTGGGGTTCCATAAAGCTGCAATGCGGATGCCCGTGGAGTACAGGAAAAGAAAAAGGTTATAGATTATTTTAGCCAAGCGGTAATTTAAAGCAAATCTATACAAAAAAGGTTATCGTACACCCGTTTAAGCTTTTAGCGTATTTTATTGCCGTTTCAAAATTCATATATGGTGATAACTACAATACCCAAACTGTCATTCCCCTTTGCCAACTGCACTTGTAATGCTATCTTTGCCCACGTTAAAAAAACAATATGAGGCCCTTACAAATGGTAGATACTAAAACCCAGTATCTTAAAATAAAAACTGAAGTAGATGCAGCCGTTTTAAATGTACTGGAAAGTTCAGTTTTTATAGGGGGAAAAGTAGTAAGCGATTTTGCCCAAAACCTGGCCCAATACCACGGCAGCAAGTATTGCATTCCCTGCGCCAATGGCACCGATGCTTTACAAATTGCCATGATGGCATTGGGTTTGCAACCCGGCGATGAAGTGATTACTCCCTCGTTTACTTATATAGCCACTGTGGAAGTTGCGGCTTTGCTGCACCTGAAACCAGTTTTTGTAGAAGTAGACCCCAAAACTTTTTGTATTGATCCGGCTGCTGTTGAAAAAGCCATTACCTCAAAAACAAAGGCCATTGTGCCGGTACATTTATATGGGCACGCCGCCAATATGGAGGCCATAATGAAAATTGCAGATGCCCATAATTTATTTGTTATTGAAGATAATGCACAGGGCATTGGTAACGATTACACCTTTAGCGATGGCACCGTAAAAAAAACAGGCAGCATTGCAAATATTGGTTGCACCTCATTTTACCCCAGCAAAAATTTAGGGGCATATGGCGATGGTGGTGCCATGTTTACCGACAATGATGAGCTGGCTGTTAAACTCAGAATGATAGCTTCGCACGGGCAAAACAAAAGATATTATCACGAAGTTGTGGGTTGCAACAGCCGCCTTGATGCTGTACAAGCTGCCATTTTAGATATCAAATTAAAACACCTGGACGAATATATTTTAGCAAGAAGAAAAGCAGCTGATTTTTACGACGCCGCTTTTGCAAACAGTAAAAAAATTACAGTGCCTTATCGCCACGCCAGCAATAACCATGTATTTCACCAATACACGTTATTATTGGAAGATACTGACCGTGATGCTTTGCACCAGTTTTTAGCCGATAATGGTGTACCCTCCATGATATATTACCCGGTGCCGGCACACCGCCAAAAAATGTTTGATGCCTTTGGCGGCAGCCTGTACGAGTTGCCGATAACCGATTGGTTAACCGAAAGAGTCATCAGCCTTCCCATACATACCGAGCTGGATGAAGAACAGCAAAGTTTTATAATAAAAAAAGTTTTAGAATTTACAGAAAAATAATATTTATTCAAATTTAAAAAAGCTAATCCCCCTTTAGGGGATAGGGGTATGAAGATAGCAGTTGTTGGTACTGGTTATGTAGGTTTGGTAACAGGCACTTGTTTTGCCGAAACCGGCAATGATGTGATTTGTGTAGATATAGACAAAAGTAAAATTGATAAGTTATCATCGGGGCAAATTACTATTTACGAACCCGGGTTAGAAAAATTATTTTTACGCAACCAAAAAGAAGGCAGGTTGCATTTTACAACAAAGCTGGATGAGGCTGTAAAAGATGCTAAAATTATTTTTTTAGCATTGCCCACGCCGCCCGGTGAAGATGGCAGTGCCGATTTAAAATATATATTGGGCGTTGCCGAAGCATTGGGTAAATTAATTAAAAAAGAAGATTATAAAATCATTATAGATAAAAGCACCGTACCGGTAGGCACCGCGGATAAAGTAAAAGCATCATTAATAAAAAACGGTGCCGAAGAAAAATCATTTGCAGTGGTAAGCAACCCCGAATTTTTAAGAGAAGGTGTGGCGGTGGAAGATTTTATGAAACCAGACCGGGTAGTTATTGGTACCGAAAGTGAAAGGGCAAAAAAGATTTTACTGGATCTGTATGCACCTTTTGTACGCCAGGGCAATCCCATAATTTTTATGGATGAAAAAAGTGCAGAGCTTACCAAGTATGCCGCCAATGCATTTTTGGCTACCAAAATCACTTTCATGAATGAGATTGCACAATTGTGTGAGCGCCTGGGTGCAGATGTAGATATGGTACGCAAAGGCATTGGCAGCGATGAAAGGATCGGTAAACGTTTTTTATTTCCGGGCATTGGATATGGCGGCAGTTGTTTTCCCAAAGATGTTCAGGCACTGGTGCAATCTTCTACCGAAATAAATTACGACTTTAAAATATTAAATGCGGTAATGGAAGTAAATGAAAAACAAAAACTGCATTTACTGCCTAAAATAAAAAACTATTTTAATAATGATTGTAAAGGAAAAAAAATTGCTTTATGGGGGTTGGCCTTTAAACCCAATACCGACGATATAAGAGAAGCTCCGGCTTTATACATTATTGAAGAATTATTAAAAGAAGGCGCACAAATAAATGCTTACGACCCTGAAGCGATGAATAATGTAAAAGCCCTTTTAGGCAACCGCATTACATTCAGCGACAGGCAATATGATACCCTTATTGATGCAGATATACTGGTAATAGCAACCGAATGGAGTGAATTTCGTACGCCCAATTTTGATAAAATTATTGCCTTGCTAAAAAACAAAGTAATTTTTGATGGCAGAAATTTATTCGACCTGAAACATATGGAAGAGTTGGGTTTTCATTATGTAAGTGTGGGAAGAAAAACAGTTGGAAGTTAAAAGTTTAGAGTTATCAGTTT
Organism: Ferruginibacter sp.; assembly: GCA_043756235.1. Classification (GTDB taxonomy): domain Bacteria; phylum Bacteroidota; class Bacteroidia; order Chitinophagales; family Chitinophagaceae; genus Ferruginibacter. The sequence goes on from JAYURK010000010.1 coordinate 4,676, forward strand.
AGGTTTATTGCATTTATTATAAATCAAAGATTAAAATACAACAATGCAAAAACGAGTATTAATAACAGGCGCCGCAGGTTTTTTAGGTTCTCATCTTTGTGACAGGTTCATTAAAGAAGGGTATCATGTTATTGGTATGGATAACCTTATTACAGGCGACCTTAAAAATATTGAACATCTTTTTAAATTAAAAACATTCGAATTTTATCACCACGATGTTTCTAAATTTATTCATGTAACCGGTAAGCTGGATTATATTTTACACTTTGCCTCCCCTGCCAGCCCGATAGATTATTTAAAAATCCCTATCCAAACTTTAAAAGTGGGTTCGCTGGGTACACACAATTGTTTGGGTTTGGCGCTTGCAAAAAATGCCAGGATATTAGTAGCCAGCACCAGCGAAGTGTACGGCGATCCGTTAGTGCATCCGCAAACCGAAGCCTACTGGGGCAATGTAAACCCTGTTGGCCCACGTGGAGTATACGACGAAGCCAAACGTTTTCAGGAAGCCATAACCATGGCCTATCATACTTTTCATAAAGTAGAAACCAGGATCATCAGAATTTTTAATACCTATGGCCCACGCATGCGGTTGAACGATGGCAGGGCATTACCTGCATTTATTGGCCAGGCATTACGCGGCGAAGATTTAACAGTATTTGGTGATGGCAGCCAGACCCGCAGTTTTTGTTATGTGGACGATTTGGTAGAAGGCATTTATAAATTGCTGATGAGTGATTATGCCCAACCGGTAAACATTGGTAACCCCGATGAAATTTCTTTAAAAGATTTTGCTGAAGAAATTATAAAACTCACCGGCACCCATCAAAAAATTGTATTTAAAGATTTACCAACCGACGATCCCAAACAGCGGCAACCAGATATTACCAAAGCAAAAGAAATATTAAACTGGCAACCCACCATATCAAGGGCCGAAGGTTTAAAAATTACTTACGATTATTTTAAAAATCTTCCTAAAGAAGAATTATATAAACTGCCAAAAGAATTTGAACGCAAAAGCTGATTTTTATCAGCCTGTATTAAACACTCATAATTATGTACCAATCGTTATTAAACAAAGAAAAAAAATTAGCCGTAATAGGTTTAGGCTATGTAGGATTACCCATTGCACTGGAATTTGCAAAAAAAATCAAAGTAATTGGCTTTGATATTAATGCCAAACGGGTGGAAATGATGCGTAATAAAATTGACCCCAGTCAGGAACTGGAAAGTAGTGCATTTGACGGTTGCGATATAGAATTTACCAACGACCTGGATGTGCTGCGGCAAGCCAATTTTTTTATAGTGGCAGTGCCCACACCCGTTGATGAACATAATGTGCCCGACCTTGTACCCGTACAAAGAGCCAGTGAAACCATTGGCAAAGTGGTAAAAAAAGATGACTATGTGGTTTTTGAAAGTACGGTTTATCCCGGTTGTACCGAGGAAGATTGTTTGCCCATTGTTGAAAAATTAAGCGGCTTAAAAAATATTATTGATTTTAAATTAGGCTACTCACCCGAAAGAATTAATCCGGGTGATAAAGAACATACTTTATCAAGTATTGTAAAAGTTGTAAGCGGTTGCGATGCAGAAAGTCTTGATGTAATTGCAAAAGTATACGAGTTAGTAGTGGCAGCTGGTGTGCACAGAGCCTCTTGTATTAAAGTAGCCGAAGCAGCTAAAATTATTGAGAACACCCAGCGTGACCTCAACATTGCTTTAATGAACGAGCTCAGCATCATCTTCGATAAAATGGATATCAACACTTACGAAGTACTGGAAGCTGCAGGTACCAAATGGAATTTTTTAAAATTCCAACCCGGTCTTGTGGGCGGCCACTGTATTGGAGTAGACCCTTATTATCTTACTTACAAATCAAAAGAGCTGGGCTATAACAGCCAGGTAATTTTAGCAGGCCGCGTTATTAATGATGGCATGGCAGGCTATGTAGCTAAAAAAATATTACGCCATATTATTACACACAATGGCAATATAAAAGATGCCAAAGTACTGGTGATGGGTGCCACGTTTAAAGAAAACGTAAGTGATATCCGCAACAGCAAAGTAGCCGATGTGGTAAAAGAATTAAAAACTTTTTCGTTAAATGTAGATGTAGCCGATCCGCATGCAGAAAGTGATGAATTGAAACATGAATACGGTTTTTCATTAACGCCAGAGTTGAGTAATGATTACGATGCAGTAATAATAGCCGTACCACATAATGCCTATAAAAATTTAGACGATAGTTATTTTTGTGCTATTACAAAGCCGCATGCAATGATTGCCGATTTAAAAGGTATTTACAGGGGTAAAATCAGCAACAGGAAATACTGGAGTTTGTAACCCCATCCCCTACAGGGGAGTTATTTAAAGAGAATAAAAATTATAAATAGAATAACTATAAAGAGTAATGAGTGAAAATATAAATGCGGAGACGTTGACTGGGGATGGGGGCTTTCATACCAAAGATTTAAGTACCTCAACATTTTTAGTAACGGGTGGTGCAGGTTTTATTGGCGGCCACATAGCAGAATATTTATTAAAAAACGGCGCCAATAAAGTAAGGGTGTTGGATAACCTGGTAAATGGGTTTCAAACAAATTTAGATTTGTTGCAGCAATACCCCGCTTTTGAATTCATTAATGGCGACATCCGCAATACCGATACCTGTTTACAAGCCTGCGATGGAATTAATTTCATCAGCCACCAGGCTGCTTTGGGCAGTGTGCCCCGGAGTATGAAGGAACCCGTTTATTTCAGCGATGTAAATATAACGGGCACCGTAAACATTATGAAAGCGGCAGTAGATAAAGGCGTACAACAAATGGTATACGCCTCGTCTTCCAGTGTGTATGGCGACGAACAAACTTTGCCCAAGCAGGAAGATAAAATTGGTAATGCATTATCGCCTTATGCTGTTACCAAACGCACTAACGAACTGTATGCAAAAGTGTTTAGCCAGGCTTATGGATTAAAAATAATGGGCTTCAGGTATTTTAATATTTTTGGACCCAGGCAGGATCCGGACGGTGCATACGCCGCCGTTATACCTCTTTTTGTAAAAGGCATCATTAACCGCACGCCTGTTTTTATTAATGGTGATGGTGAACAAACCCGTGATTTTACTTTTGTAGAAAATGCCGTGCAGATAAATATTAAAGGCATGCTTACAGATAATACTGAAGCTTTTAACAAAGCTTACAATGTGGCTATTGGGGAAAGGTTTACGGTGAACCAATTGTATAAAATTTGCCAGCAGGAACTGCAAAGCGATTTTGCGCCAACTTACCGTGAGCCTCGTCAGGGTGATATCAGGGATTCGCTGGCCGACATTACTTTAGCGCAAAAATTATTAAACTACCAGCCCACAAAAAAATTTGAAGATGGCCTGGTGGAAACTATTCGGTATTTTAAAAAATTATATAGTAAGTAGTAAGGAATAATTGAAAATGATTAATGGATAATTTTTTTATTGCAGCACGTATTAAAATTATTACACCCATTCAGTAAAAAAATTAATACGCTATTATTTATTTCCTAATTTTAAACTCTTTATTTCTCACAATTCACAATTCACAATTCACAATTCATTATTCATTTTCACCATAACCTAACCAATGCCTTTTATTAAAACAGATTTTGCAGGTTTATTAATTTTTGAACCCAAAGTGTTTGAAGACAGCCGTGGCTATTTTTATGAAAGTTATAATGAGCAGGTTTTTACAGCGGAAGGCATAGCCATAAAATTTGTTCAGGATAACCAGGCACAATCTGCCTATGGTGTAATAAGAGGATTACATTACCAGTTAAACCCTTTTGCTCAAACAAAATTAATAAGGGTGTTAAGCGGCAGCATACTTGATGTGGCAGTAGATATTCGCCAGGGCTCACCTACTTATGGTAAAGCTTTTGTACTGGAACTGTCGGCAGAAAATAAAAAGCAGTTACTGGTACCAAAAGGATTTGCTCATGGCTATTCGGTAACCAGCCCCACCGCAGAAGTATTTTACAAGTGCGATCAATTTTATAATAAAGCCAGCGAAGGCGGCATTATGTATAACGATGCCACTTTAAATATTGATTGGCAAATACCTATAGATAAAGCCATTATTTCTGATAAGGATTTAGTGCACCCCGGCCTGCAGGAATGCGTAAATAATTTTACTTTTTAAAAATAAAAGTGCAGCAACAAAAAAACATTTTAATAACCGGTGCCAATGGCCAGCTGGGGCAAGAGTTTCGGGCACTGGCTGCACAATACCCGCAATTCCATTTTTTATTTACCACCAAAGAAGACATGCCTTTAGATGATGCCGGGGCTGTACAAAATTATTTTGCCAACCACCAAATTAATTTTTGTGTAAACTGTGCCGCATACACGGCAGTAGATAAAGCTGAAACGGATAAAGAGAAGGCTTTTTCCATAAATGCAACTGCAGTGGGCCACCTGGCTTTTGTATGCAACACATTTAACGTTCAGCTCATTCATATTTCTACCGATTATGTTTTTAACGGTGAGGCTAAAGAACCTTATACCGAAGCCGATACCACCAATCCAATGAGTATTTATGGCCAGAGTAAATTGCTTGGCGAAGAGCTGGCATTACAAAATAACCCCGCAACAATTATTGTGCGTACCTCATGGGTATACTCTTCCTTTGGCAATAATTTTGTAAAGACTATGCTGCGTTTGATGCAGGAAAGAGAAAGCATAAATGTGGTGAACGATCAATGGGGATGCCCCACTTATGCAGCCGACCTTGCGCATGCCATCATCAGCATCATTCAAAAAAATCCTGTTGCAACGGTACCACAATCTCCTGTTCTGTTACAACAGAACATTTATAATTATTGCAATCACGGCATTACCAACTGGCACCTTTTTGCAACGGCTATAAAAGAATTTACCGTAAGCAACTGTATAATAAATCCCATACCCACTACACAATATCCCACACCGGCACAGCGCCCCGCCTGGTCGGTTTTAGATACTACACTTATACAAAACACATTTGACATCGCCATTCCGCAATGGCAGGAAAGTTTAAAAAATTGTTTGGGGTTGGTGCAGTAAATAAGATGTTTCGTTCTGAAAAATTTTGACAGTTATAGCATCAAAATTCAAAATTAAAAACCATATCTCCACAAAGATTATATTGACATTTGTTTAATAAACATTTCTTATATTTATTTCGTGGTAAAAGCTTTTTTACAAACTTTAATTGCACAGCAGTTTTAAATTCATTTATCAGCACTGATGAAAATGCTCAAAACAATCATACTATTTTTAGCTGCAATTCTTCTGCTTACTAAAATGTTTGCACAAACTAAAGTTTCAAGTTATAAAATTGAAGGGAAGGTGAAGGGTTTTAGTGATGGCACAATGCTATACCTTAATGATGCAACAGGAATTTTAAAACAAATTGACTCGGCTCTAATACATGAGGGCAAATTTATTTTTGAAGGTAAACTAAGAGGCAAATATTTAAATGCTACCATCAGCACCACTGATTTTAAGGACAGGGTATATTTTTGGATTGATAATGGCTTAACTAATTTTTCTGCAGAGAAAGGTAATTTTTTTAATGCAGTTATTACCGGCACCAAACTTCAGGAAGAGCAGAACAAACTGTACAAACTTCGTGATACCTTATCAAATACATCTGCTATTGACTATTGGTTTATAAAAAACAATTCAACCTCAATAATTGCTGCAAATACTTTAAATGAGTATTGTAATAGCTGGGGAAGAGATACACTAACCACTTTATTTAAGACGTTTCCACAAAATGTTAAAGAGTCAGTTTCAGGAAAAAAAATAAAAGCATTTATTACATTTAACCGAAACATAAAAATTGGCGACAAGTTTGTTGACTTTACACAAAAAGATACTTCCAATAAAAATATCAAACTATCAAATTTTAAAGGCAAAATAATTCTTTTAGATTTTTGGGGCTCGTGGTGTGGCCCATGCAGGGAACAAAATCCAGCGTTGATAAAAATTTATAACGAATTTAAAAGTACAGGATTTGAAATTTTTGGCGTAGCAACAGAATACAATAAAAAAGATTGGATAAAAGCAATAGCAGCAGACGGACTTCCCTGGATAAACGTAACCGACCTGAAAACAAGCAGCAATAAAGCAGCAATCATTTATGGCGTATCAGGCTATCCCACCAATTTTTTAATTGACAGAAACGGGACTATAATTGGTAAAGATATTTATGGAGAAGACTTACGAAAAATGCTTTTAAAAATGCGGTAACCGAATACATTAAGATACAGCGGAGTTGTAGAATTACAGTCTATTTATTTTATAAATTATGTTTGCAAATTCTCGATGGAACAATAAGGTTTGAGTGTGTGAAAAAAATCCACTCCCGCTGCTTTACTCACTCAAATATTGTATATTTAAATCAGCTTCCCTTTGTATTAAAAAAATCAAGCAATACTTTTACCAAATGAAAATTACCCGGCGCAAATTTATAAAGGGCGGTGTTTTAACAGCAGCAGGGTTAATTGCTGCTGATGCCTTTTGGATTGAAAAGTTTTTTATTGAAACTAAAGAATTTTTTATTGGCCCGGTTACAAAAGATACCAGCAATATAAAAGTGGTGCAACTCTCCGACCTGCACCTGCGCAGCGTTAACCCGCAATTGAAGCGCCTTGCAAAAAAACTTAATCAATTACAACCGGCTTTACTCTTAATTACCGGCGACGCTGTTGATAAAGCAGCAAATCTTTCTTTATTGAATGATTTTTTAAAACTCACAGACAACAACATAAAAAAGGCAGCTATTTTAGGTAACTGGGAGCATTGGGGCAAAGTAGATTTGAAGGAATTAAAAAAAGTGTATCACAATAATAATTGCACTTTACTTATTAACGAAACAGTACAATATAATTTGGGCAATAAAACTATTTCAATTACCGGTGTAGATGATTTTATTGGTGGCAATGCAGATATAGAGGCAGCACTGAAAAATTATATCCCAAGCGATTATCACATTATTTTAAACCATTGCCCGCAGTACAGCGACCATATTGCAGCATCCATAAATAAAACTATTCCGCTTGATTTTATATTATCCGGCCATACACACGGCGGGCAATTTAATTTTTTTGGCCTTATCCCATTTTTACCAAAAGGCAGCGGACAATATATAAAAGGCTGGTATGATACAGTGCCAAAAATGTATGTGTCAAAAGGAATTGGTACCAGCCTTTTGCCTGCAAGGTTTGGTGCTAGAGCAGAGATGGCCATTTTTAATTTTTTGGGATAATCTTCCTGCACTAATTAATTCAAATGCTTAAATTTATTTTTTAAAATTTATAATTAAGCAATTAAAACTTACAAATGATACAAAACGCAAAATCGGTTAGGGCATTTATTGGTGCAAAAGATTTTTGAAGAATCCCGGCTTTTTTACCAGTCATTGGGCTTTGAAGAAAACAGAATATTTAAGGATATGTCTTATTTCAGCATTTCGCCGGCAATGGGATTTTATTTACAAAACGCTTACGTTAAAGATTGGGTAGATAACACCATGATTTTTGTTGAAGTAGATAATGTAGAAGAATATTATAAAGAACTGGAGCATCTTGAGCTACTAGCAAAATTTAAAAATGTTCGGTTAAAACCCATCAAAGAAAATGATTGGGGTAAAGAATGCTTTTTGCATGAACCTTCTGGAATACTTTGGCATTTTGGCCAGTTTTATTAATTTTAAAATAGTAAAAAACCAATGAACGTTCAAGAGGCATACAATAGCTGGTCGCAACAGTACGATACAAATATTAATAAAACCCGTGACCTTGAGGCGCTGGCATTAAAAGCTACTTTGCAAAACATCGCTGTTGGAAATTGTTTAGAGATAGGATGCGGCACCGGAAAAAATACTCAATGGCTGGTAACAAAAGCAAAAAAAATAACAGCGGTTGACCTGTCGGAAGAAATGCTGAACAAAGCAAAAGAAAAAATTAAAATTGATACTGTAGATTTCATTCAGGCAAATATTACAGCACCATGGACATTTACCCAAAATAAATTTAACCTGGTAACTTTTAGTTTAGTGCTGGAGCATATACAACACCTTGATCATATTTTTTATGAAGCCTCCGCATGTTTAGCAGATGGCGGCCATGTTTACATTGGAGAACTACATCCCTTTAAACAATATACCGGCAGCAAAGCCAGGTTTGAAACTGCAACAGGCACACAGGTAGTGGATTGTTTTACGCACCACATTTCGGAATTTATACAGTTAGCAAAAAAACACCGCTTAACCATTATTGATGTAAACGAACACTTTGATGAGGACGATACCACAGGTATCCCAAGAATACTAACGTTGCTGCTTAAGAAAGTATAAATTTTATCGTGCTAAAAATTATTGTATAAAATTTTACCCGGTTTTTTGAAGGGAATTTTTTATTATTTTTTTTTTGAAGAGTTTGTTTAATAGCTTCAGCAAAGCAATTGCCATTTTATCAACATTAAAAAAGGTATAGCATTTGCCGGGGTATACATAAACTTAGCATGGCAACTACAACAAAAAAATCCGCACCTGCAAAAAAGAAAGCCGCAGTCAAAAAAAATAAATTGAGCGTAAAAAATTCTTTAGTCAATATCATAAATGCCCGAAAAGAAAAAGGCAGTTCCCGATCAAAGCAAAAATCGACTGTTTCAAAAAAAGCTTATAAAAAATTGGAGCAAAACTGGAAGTAAATCAATTTTCTGCAGCATTCTGTAAAACCTAAAAGCTTTGCCGTACATTTGTTTACTACTTTAAAAACAAATGAATTTTACCACAACTGCTTTAACAGCATTATATAACCGCATACCCCGCCGCCATACGCCGGATAATGTTAAAGAAATCAATAACATCCTGGAAGAATATGAAGACATTTTAATAAGCATTGAAGCCGAGAATGGTTTTTACGAAAAAAATATCCCGGTTTTTTTTGATGAAGTGGAAACGGTAAAAGCCGCCATTAAAAAATCGAATGACAATAAAGCCTCTAAAAAAAACAAAGACAACTTTTTTGATGAAGCATCCGGCGCTTTAAAAGACAGTATACAACAACTGCTGGAGTTATATGCGGATGGAACAAGATTGGAATAAACAAATTATTTTTATCTTGTGCCGATGCAAAAATTCTCTACCACCATATTAAAATTTGATAAGCAGGGTGAAAAAACCGGCTGGACTTACATTATCATCCCTGCAAAAATTGCACAGCAGTTAAAACCAAAAAATAAAAAATCTTTTCGGGTAAAAGGAAAGCTGGATGATTTTGAAATAAACAAAGTGGCATTAATGCCCATGGGCGAAGGCGATTTTATTATGCCCATAAATGCGGCCATGCGTAAAGGTATTGGCAAAAGAAAAGAAGCCACCATAAAAGTACAGCTTGTTGCTGATGACTCTCCTATTTTACCTCCTGCTGAATTAATAGAATGTATGGCAGATGAGCCGGATGCTTTAGCACATTACAATAGTTTGCCACAGGGCCATCGAAATTATTTTACCAAATGGATAGAAAGTGCAAAAACAGATACTACAAAAGCCAAACGAATTGCCTTAGTAATAAAAACCATGGTACGTAAAATGGATTTTGGAGCCATGCTTAGGGAAGAAAAGGATGAACGTAGAAAGTTGATGGGATAATATTATTTACACTTAAAAATATTTTTTCTAAATTAATTATTGATTGAAATTTACAGTTAAACTTTTTATTGCCCATTGCCCATTGCCCATTGCCCATTGCCCATTGCCCATTGCCTATTCCTCATTGCCTATTGCCTATTGCCATTGACTATTGCCTATTCCTCATTGCTCAACTCTCCCTCACCATTAAATATTCCGCCAGCTCCATCAATGGTTTTTTTCTTACTGATAAAACAGCAACATCTTCCAAATGTTTCAACGCTGTTGTAAAATAATTTTGCTGCAATTGTTTGGCCCACTCATCAGCTTTACAATCTTTAAAAATAGCCAGTACTTTTTCTACTTTATCAGCAGGGTTATCCATCATTAATTGCAGCAATTCTTTTTTTCCGTTTGCAGAAGCAGCTTCCAGCGCATGTATCAGTAAAAAGGTTTTTTTGTTGGCTAAAATATCTCCACCAACCTGTTTGCCAAATTTATCAGGGTTACCAAACGCATCTAAAAAATCATCCTGCACCTGAAAGGCAATGCCCAGATTTTTTCCAAAGCCATACAATTGATTTTGATTACCGGTGCCGGCTCCACCGAGTATGGCACCCAATTGCAAACTTGCCGCAACCAATACAGAAGTTTTAAGGATAATCATGTTTACATATTCATCAAAACTTACAGCATCTCTTTTTTCAAAATCCATATCCAGTTGCTGGCCTTCGCAAACCTGGCTGGCAGTAACATTAAACAACTGCAATACTTTTTGCAAATTGGCCGGCTGAATTTTATTTAAATTTTCGTAAGCTTTTACAAACATTACATCGCCTGCAAGCAAAGCGGTGGATTCGCCATATTTAACATGCACTGTCTGCATGCCACGGCGTACCGGCGCCTTATCCATAATGTCGTCGTGTATCAAACTAAAATTATGAAACAGTTCTATTGCTGCTGCTGCATGATAAGCATCAGGGTTAATGTCGTCAAACAATTCGTTACCCAGTAACACACAAACAGGCCGAATTCTTTTACCCCCAATACCTAAAATATATTGAGCAGGATCGTACAAACTTTCTGTATGTGTTGGAAAGTGGCGAACATTAAATTTATCTTCAAATAATTGAGAGAGTGCTGAAAAAGAATGCATCTGTACAGAATGGTTTAATAATTTAATGGATTCATTTTGGTATGCCTTATTCTTAGTACTATTATTTTTTCTGTGGTAACATAATAGGAAATTCTGTATTTATAAATTTCATAAGCCCTGAAATTGCCATCGTTTTCAGTGCAATATTTATCTAATGGATATCGTTCGGGATGAGTCGCCAAAGCTTTGATAGTTTCCAGGATACGGCTTCTCACTTTTTCTGCATTTTGAAGCGAATCTTTTCTTATGTATTTATAGGCTTCCCAAAGTTGGCGTTTTGCAAGATGTTGTATTTCAACTGACCTGCTTACCATAATTTCATTTCTTCCTCAAGCTTTTTTACAGACGTTACCTCTCCTTTTTTCGCTGCCTTTAATGCTGCTTTAAGTTCTTGGTTATACTCCTCGATGCTTTGAGGAGTATAATCATTTTTACGCCCTTGTAAAAAAGTCTTTATCATCTGTAAAATACTTTTTTGTTCTTCGGTGTTTAATTTATCAAAAGTTTTAAGCATTTCTTTTGATAAGGTTGTTGCAGATGCCATTACATAAATTTTACTTTCTCAAATTTACTTATTTTTTCTTTTTCAATACTACTTTTGGTTTTGCTGCCTGTTTAATTAAAGCGGTGTTGGTTACTTTTGCTTTTACATTTCCACCCGGCACCCACTGATAATCCAATTGCCGCTTACCTAAATTTGCCGCCACCACTTTTATTATTACCTTATCCCCCATCCTGAATTTTCTTTTGGTACGTAAGCCTACCAGTGCATAATCCGTTTCATCTAATCTAAAATCGTCATGCTCACTTAAATCTCTTACAGTAACCATGCCTTCACATTTATGCAAAACTGTTTCTACAAAAAAACCAAATGCGGCTACACCGCTAATAATCCCTTCAAACTCTTCTCCCAAATATTGCTGCATAAATTCTACCTGCTTATATTTATTCCCGGCACGTTCCGCTTCCATTGCCTTGCGTTCTCTGTCGCTGCAATGCTTGCACTTTTCATCCATCCTCTTATCAATCTTTAAATTTTTCTCTAAGCATTCCTGTAAAATGCGGTGCACCATCACATCGGGGTAACGGCGTATAGGAGACGTAAAATGACAGTAATGTTCAAAACCTAAACCATAATGCCCAATGTTACTGGAAGTGTAAACAGCTTTTGCCATAGTGCGTATACCTAATTGTTCCAGCACATGCTGCTCCGGTTTGCCCTGTACTTCTTTAAGCATTTTATTAAACGATGCAGCCACAGCCGCTTCATCATGCATATTAAAAACATACCCAAACTTTTTTGCAAAGGCAACAAAAGGTTTTAGTTTTTCATCATCAGGCGTATCGTGTATGCGGTACGGAAAAGGCACCGGCAATTTATTTATTTTTATTTTAGATACATATTCAGCCACCGTTCTGTTGGCAAGCAGCATAAACTCCTCAATTAACTTATGGGCATCTTTGCTTTCTTTAATTACAATGCCAACAGGTTTTCCTTTTTCATCTAATTGAAAACGCACTTCCTGCGATGAAAAATTAATCGCACCTTTTCTAAATCTTTCCCTGCGGAATTTTTGTGCAAGATCATTAAGCAGCATGATGGGTTTATAATGCAGGCCATCCTTCTTTTCAATTATTTCCTGCACTTCATCATAAGTAAAACGGTGATTGCTGTGGATAACGGTACGACCCAGCCAGCAATGTTTTATTTCGGCCCTGTTGTTAATTTGAAAAATTGCAGAGAAGGTATATTTATCTTCATGCGGACGTAAAGAACACAATTCGTTAGAAATTTTTTCGGGCAGCATTGGGTTAACCCTGTCGGGCAAATAAACACTGGTTGCTCTTTCGTAAGCCACTTTATCTAAAAGTGAACCGGGTTTTACAAAATGACTTACATCGGCAATGTGTACTCCAATTTCGTAATTACCATTGTCTAAATTTCTTACAGATATGGCATCATCAAAATCTTTTGCATCATTAGGGTCAATCGTAAAGGTTAAAATATCCCTGCAGTCTTTTCTTTTTATTAATTCCTGCCGAGTAATATTTTCCGAAAGGCTGTGGGCTTCTTTCATCACTGCCTCATCAAAATTTAAAGGAAAGCCGCAGTCAATTAAAAGTTCTTTCATGGCAAAGTCATTCATGTCTTCCGCTTTAATCACACTCACCACTTCGCCTTCGGGTTTTTTATCATCCTTATTCCATTTCACCAAACGCACTACCACCCTGTCGTTATCCTGTGCCCCATTTAATTTTTCAACAGGCACAAAAAAATCGGGCATGGGCTTTTCGGTATCGGCGGTAAAAAAAGCAAATGCCTTACTTACCTGCAGGTTGCCAATAAATTCAGTTTGTTTTCTTTCGCTAACATCAGTTATTTTCCCTTCCACTCTTTTGCCATTGCCGCCATCAGTTTTAATTTGCACTTTTACCATGTCGCCATGAAAAGCCCTGTTAAAATCATTTGGCCTTACTAAAATGTCTTTATCCATACCTTCTACCAGTACAAAGCCAATACCGCTTCGTGAAATATCTAATTTTCCTTTTACTGTTTTACTTTGAGAAGCACTTTTTGGTTCTTTTATTTTTTTACTCATATTTTTTTTCTTTTTTTGGTACAAGCTGTATTTCATTCTTCATCATCGTTGCGTCGCACTCTTGTACGTCATACCTTATATCAACTTTTATCTAAGCGTAGATAAACACTATTTTTTCTGTGTTTCCGTGCATCTGTGGCAAAAAACTACCTGCAATGTACCAACAAATTCCTACATTCGAATAAACCATCACTTGTGCAGCCAATCACAAATTCTCCACAGCGTATAATTACTAAAACCATCTGGATACTTTCGCTGGTAAGTTTATTTACCGATATGGCCAGCGAAATGCTGTATCCCATTATGCCTATTTTTTTAAAGCATATTGGTTTTACGGTAATTGCCATTGGTGTTTTGGAAGGTATTGCCGAAGCTGTAGCCGGTTTAAGCAAACCTTATTTTGGCAAGCTCAGCGACAGCACCGGCAAGCGTTTACCTTTTGTGCAACTGGGTTACGCCTTAAGTGCTATCAGCAAACCCATGATGGCATTATTTATTTATCCGCTCTGGATTTTTTTTGCAAGAACCATCGACCGATTGGGTAAAGGCATACGCACCGGTGCAAGAGATGCGTTATTAAGCGACGAAGCCGCAAAAGAAACCAAGGCAACTGTTTTTGGTTTTCACCGCAGCATGGATACTTTGGGTGCCGTGTTTGGTCCCGCAATTGCATTGGTATATTTATATTTTAATCCTGATGATTATACAACACTTTTTTTAATAGCTTTTGGTCCCGGCGTTTTAGCAATAGTTTGCACCTTACTCATAAAAGAAAAATCTAAACCCCTAAATCCTAAACCCCTAAACCCAAAACCTACAAACCTATTCGCCTTCATTACTTACTGGAAAACCAGTCCTGGCGCATACAAAAAATTACTAATTGGTTTATTACTATTTGCCTTATTCAACAGCAGCGATGTTTTTTTATTATTAAAAATGAAAGAAAGCGGATTGAGTGATACCGAAGTAATTGGCGTGTATATTTTTTACAATTTAATTTATGCTTTACTGGCTTATCCTGTTGGTATTTTGGCGGATAAATTAGGATTGAAAAAAATATTTTTGCTGGGGCTTTTTATTTTTATGGTTGTGTATACAGGTTTTGCATTCAATAATAACCTGGTTGTTTTTTTTGTACTATTTGCATTGTATGGTTTATATGCAGCCGCTACCGAAGGCATTTCTAAAGCATGGATAAGTAATATAGTAGATAAAGGAGAAACCGCTACAGCCATTGGCACATTTGCCGGTTTTCAAAGTATTGCAGCTTTATTCGCCAGCACCATCTGTGGATTGCTGTGGTATAATTTTGGTGCTGTGGCTACTTTTTTAATTACAGCAGCGGTAACATTAATAGTGATAATTTATTTAGCTGCATATAAGATTCAAGACGGTTTAAAACCGTCAGACCCTTAAAAAGTTTTCCTAACTTTAGTAAAAGAAAAAAAATGAAATCGTACGATACCGTAACAGAAGCATTAAAAGATTTAAAAGCCATTGGCTATACTGTTGATTTTAATATTGCTTTTGATAAAATAATTTGTTCCGATAATAAAATTTGCCTCAACCCCCATGAATTTGAAATTGTAGAAGTGCATCGCTTTGAAGGCGACACCAATCCCAGTGACGAAGATGTAGTATATGCCATCGAATCGAAAGACGGAACAATAAAAGGAACTATGAGCAGTGCTTATGGTATGTATGCCGAAACTGTTTCTACAGATATGCTGAAAAAACTTTCAATGCACAAATAACTTTATGGGTCAGACGGTTTCAAACCGTCATGACCCATTTACTTTCTATTTATAAAACCAATTGCATATGCCATTAGCTTTTAACCGAAGAAATTTTATTAAATCAACTGCACTAACGGGTGCGGCACTTACACTAAACAATTCCATCAAAGCTTTTTCTGCTGTAAAAAAAGAAAAAGTACGCATTGGTATAATTGGCGCAGGTTTACGCAGCCACGAGCACATGGGTAATTTTTTACAAAGAGAAGATGTAGAAATTACCGCCATTGCCGATCCGCAGCAAAGAAGTATTGACGAAGCTTTAAAAGTTTTTAAAGGATATAACCGTCCGGTGCCGGCCATTTATAAAAACGGCAATTACGATTATAAAAATTTATTAAAAAGAGAGGATGTAGATGCAGTAGTAATTTGCAGTCCGTGGGAATGGCACAGCATACAAGCCGTTGATGCCATGCATGCCGGCAAAATTGTAGGTGCCGAAGTTTGCGGTGCAGTAAAATTACAGGAGTGCTGGGATGTAGTTAATGCATCAGAAAAAACAAAAATTCCGGTGATGATGATGGAGAATGTTTGTTACAGGCGTGATGTGATGGCCGTTTTAAACATGGTGCGATTAGGAATGTTTGGTGAATTATTGCACGGGCAGGGCGGCTACGAACATGATTTACGCGGTGTACTTTTTAATGATGGCGTAACAGCCTACAACAGCGGTGTGGAGTTTGGTAAAAATGCTTACAGCGAAGCGCAATGGCGTACCGAACATAATTTAAAACGTAACGGAGAGCTGTATCCCACACACGGGCTTGGGCCGGTTGCAATAATGATGGATATTAACAAGGGCAACCGCATGACAAAATTATCTTCCATTGCATCAAAAGCGAAAGGGCTGCAGAAATATATTGTGGAGCATCCCAAAGGCGGCCCTAATCATCCCAATGCAAAATTAAATTTTAAATGCGGCGATATTGTAAACACACAAATACAATGTGCCAATGGCGAAACTATTTTATTAACGCATGATGTTTCTTC
>JAYURK010000011.1:0-20864 GCA_043756235.1 Ferruginibacter sp.
GGCGGCATATAGGTTGAGCAGCTTTTTCAGCAGCGGGGTTTCACGGAAATAACTTTTTAATTTATTGCAGTATAAAGTGAAAACCCCGCTGAGACGAAATAATGCAAAGCTTTAGATTTTATGCAAAATCATTTCAGAAATATTTAGAGTGGCAGTAAAATGGTTGAGCAACTTTTCCAACAGCGGGGTTTCACGGAAAATGTTTTTTAATTTATTGCAGTATAAAGTGAAAACCCCGCTGAGACGAAAAATAATAAAGTGATTACATAATTTTTGTAACCCCATCACTTATCTCCATTACATAAGCCTCCAGCTCAATATTAAATTCCTTTTTATACACTTCAGAAACTTCAGCAATAAAATTATTGTTGGCATCTTCTTTTATAATATTAATAGTACAACCCCCAAAGCCGCCACCCATCAGCCTTGCACCTAATACATTTTTATTATCGCCTGCCTGCTGCACTAAAAAATCTAATTCGGGGCAGCTAACATTGTACAGTTTACTTAAACCTTCATGTGTAGCAAACATTAATTTTCCAAAACCGGTTATATCGTTTTGCTGTAATAATTCGCCGGCCTTTACGGTGCGTTCAATTTCTTCCACCACATAAGTACAGCAATTAAAAACTTCCGGGCTCATTTTATCTTTATGCAGTTCCACATCTCCGGAGCTTTTAATATCCCGAAAAGATTTTACCTGCAATTCCTTTTTTAAAATGGCCAGGCCTTCTTCACATCTTTTTCTTCTTACATTATATTCGCCACTTGCCAGTGTGTGTTGCACTTTACTGTTGAGTAAAACAATTTTATAGCCGCTTAACTGTAATGGAAAATATTGATGCGTTATATTTTTACAATCTAATAAAATAACATGGTCTTTTTTTCCATTCAGGTTGGCGTACATATCCATAATGCCGCAGTTTACCCCGGGAAAATTATGTTCGGCCCGCTGGCACAATAACGCCAGTTGTACACGTGACAAACCAAAATTAAAAATATCGTTTATTGCAAAAGCCAGCCCACCTTCTACAGCAGCAGAAGAGCTAATGCCGCTGCCACGTGGAATATCGCCGCCAAATACACAATCAAATCCGCCAATATTTTTACCCAATAAAATAAATTCGTTTACCACACTCAGCACATAATTTTTCCAGTTGTCAATCTTTTTTATTTCATTAATTTTTATTGATAACCATTCATCAAAATCTAAAGCATAAAAATTAATGGCCGGGGTATTATTTATTGCAATGGCATAGTACACGCCTTTGCTAATGGCCGCAGGCATTACATAGCCATCGTTATAATCTATATGCTCGCCAATTAAATTAATGCGGCCCGGAGAAAAATAAACACTGGGTAATGTGGCGAATTTTTCTTTAAAGTTTTTTACAACATTTTCGGCAATAGCATTCATCGGTTACTGGAGTAAAGTGATTTTATAAGTGGTGATAAAACTAGTTGTTTCCGCCGGGGCCAGCACTTTTAAACCCATGCCATTATTAAAAGCATCGGGTGCAGCACTTAAATTTTCGATAGCAATACTGTTGCGGTGGGGCGGAGTATAAACCTGCAGGTATGGATAACTTTTATCTGGATGAATTTCTAATTGAATTTTTTTATCGGCATTTCTTAAGACACACATGGGCTGACATTCCGCAAAATTTAGTGTATAGCAATTATCAAATTCGGTAAATCCTATCTTTTTTAAAGCACCAAATTCCTGGTAAGGCCTTAATGCTCCTGTTGACACCAATGCTTCATCAAATACTACTGCTTCTTTACTCTGAAATTCTAATTGTAAATCATTTATGCTATCACCTAAACAAAAGTAAGGATGCCAGCCATCCTGAATGGGAATAAGGCCTTTATCATTGTTAGTAATGGTGGTAGTTATTGTAAGTACATTTTCTTTTTTTAAAACATAGTTTATTGAGCAGGTGTATTTAAACGGGTATCCTTTATCAGTTGCAGTATATTGATATTGCAAAGTAACCATTGCGCTATTTTCATCGGCAACAATTGCCGTAACCGTAAATGGTGCATCAAACAACAAACCGTGTAATGCACTGCCATTTAATAAAAATTTTTCTATGGTATAATTTTTATCCCCAAAATTGTAGCAGGCATTTTTTAAACGGCAGGCAAAGGGAGAAAGTTTGCAGCTTTTAAATCCTTTAGCCGTTACATTTTTTTTAAAGTCGGCATTATTTTGATAGCTGTCTATAACATTTAATAAAGCGCCGTTATGTAAAATGGTAAAGGCATGTAGAATGGCACCGCAGCCGGGAATAATTTCTACTGATGTATTAGCAGTCACATCCTGTAAAATGATTTTATCAAAATCAGCATCATTAATTGATGTTGCTGTAAACATGTGGCCTCGCCAGGAATCGAACCTGGATCTGGAGCTTCGGAAACTCTTATACTATCCATTGTACTACGAGGCCGGGTTGGTTGATTAGTTTATTAGTTGATTGGTTAATAGTAGCCTTTGACAATTGAAATTACTTTCAAATTTCAACCAATAAACTAATTAACCAGTAAACCAATCAACCATTCTATATCCCAAACTTTACAATATTACTGCCAAATATTTTAACAGCAATAGCTAATAATATTACCCCAAAAAATTTACGCACTACTGCCATACCATTGGGGCCTAAAACCATTTCTATCCACCTTAACGATTTTAATACAACATAAATTACCACACAGTTTATTAAAATGCCCAGTAAAATATTGATATCATCAAAATCGGCTTTTAAACTCATTACCGTAGTAAGTGTTCCGCTGCCGGCAATTAAAGGAAAGGCAATGGGCACTACACTGCCGCTTTTTGCATTGCTGGTATCGGGCTTAAAAAACTCATGACCCAATACCATTTCCAGGCCAATTATAAATATTACAATACTGCCTGCTACAGCAAAACTTTTTACATCAAGCCCCAGTATATATAAAAATTGATTACCTGCAAATAAAAACAATATCATTAAACCACCGCTTACCAATGTGGCCTGGGTAGATTTTATGTGCCCGCCCATTTTTGCCCGTAAACTGGCCAGCACAGGTATAGAGCCCACCACATCTATTACAGCAAATAAAGTAAACGTTACAGAAATTAATTGCCTGAAACTGTATTCGCCCCATTGCATAAATAAAAATTTTGGCAAAGATAAACTTCTGGCTTTAGTGTTTAAAATTATTTGTAAGGTTGCCGCTACCGGTGTGATTTTACCTGAAAAATGAACTGATTTTTAAAATGAAAAAAATCATTTTTCATTTGCAATAAACAGGTGCCGCAAACACAATCGGTAAACAGCGTATCAATGTAAGCTCTTTCTTCTACAGATAATAGTATGCCATAGCACTGGCATTGGGTAATATTGCCCACCTTGCATTCAAAAGCGTTGTTGCAACGTGGGCAATATTTATTTTCATGTTTACACATAACCATAGTTATAAACTAAACCGTATGCCACCAAATGCAGTAAAACCCAGCGTATTAAAACCACTTACTTCGGTATATTTTTGGTTGGTAATATTTCTTAAATCGGCAAATATTTTTATTTTATTATGTAAAAAACTGTAATCGGCATAAAAATTTATTAACGCATAACTTTTTAATGTGGCCTCTACAGTTTTAAAAGTGGCAGCATCAAAATACTTATCTGCTCTTTTACCAATTACCGATAAGTTACTGCTTACAAATAAACGCTGTAGAATTTGACTGCCAATATTTAAACCAAAATTATTTTTAGGCCTTCTGATTAAATTAAAAAAAGAGGTGTCTTTACCGGCACCTGTTTTAGTTTCAACCTTTCCATCTACATAATTATAAAAAAATTTGATGGTGGTATTTTTTATTCCGGTGTAGCTTGCTTCCAGCTCCACGCCATTATCTTTTTGTTTATCCTGGTTTATATACTGCGATTGAAATGTGGTACTGTTGAAATAAAAGAAAATAACATCTTTAATAATCCTGTTGAAAAAAACTGCCCGGGCATTAAATTTTTTATCCGAAGCAAAATACTGAAGGCCTGCCTCAGTTGTTAAGGCATCTTCTGGTTTTAAATTTTTATTACCATACTCGGAAAATAACTGGTATAAAGATGGTGTACGGTAAGCACTGGAAATAGTTGCAAAAAGTTTTACTTTTTCTTTAATCAGGTAAGATGGATTAACATTAAAGACATAATGGTTTCCATATGTAGAATGGATATTTAAACGGTTACCCAACTCAATATTAAAATTAGGTGCGGCTGTAATATTTGCGGCTGCATACAATGCTATTTGGTTTTGGTGCAGGCTGTCTTTTGCATATTTACTTTGGTAAGGACCAAAAAAACCAACTGAAGCATACTCCTGGTCCGAAGCCGAACTTCTGTAATCGGCACCTGCAGTTATTTTTATTTTTTTATTTATGTCAGCAGTTATATAGGCATCTATAAAATGTTCTTTGCCCGTATATTTTCCTTTGCTGTAAATATCATAACCATTACGGCTTTTTACCGAGTCGTCAATATACTCCCTGTTTATAGTATTGTAGTTGTATAAAATATTCAACTTTGTTTTGCCAAAACTTATTTCGTTTTTTACGCCGGCCTGTACACTTTTTTGTGTGTAGGTATAATCCAGCTCATCAATAAATGCGCCCTGGTCAATATCCCCTTTTATATTGGCAACTCTAATATATGGCGCTATCCGAAAATTACTTGCGGCCTGTATACCAACTGTTGCGTTTACACTTTGCTGTGTGTAACCGTCTTTATCAAAAACTGCATTGGTGGTTATAGCCTCGTTAATGCCGTTGGTAGTGGTGTAACTGTAACCGGCATTGTAATCAAGCTTATCTTTTTTTCCATTGATGGCAGCATTAGCTTTATAAGTATTATTACTGCCGGCACTTAATACGCCTGTTGCATTAAATGGTTTACCGTTTCCTTTTTTTGTGATGATATTAATTACACCGGCAATGGCATCGCTGCCATACAATGTAGATTGACTGCCTTTTAAAATTTCTATTCTTTCAATATTATCGATGGCAATATTCCTGATATCAAAATTTCCCCCAATACCGCTGGCATCGTACACCGGCACACCATCAATGGTAATTAAAGTATGATCAATCCGGGCTCCACGCAAATACACACTTTTATCTTTTCCTAAATTACTGTTGGCGCCATTAATGTAAACGCCTGCTTCGTCGTTTAATATTTGCGACAGATCCCTGCCTCCTGCTTTTTCTAATTGTTGTTTTGTAATTACACTTAAAACCTTACCCGTAAGAATGGCTTTGATGGGAAATTTTGTGGCTGTTACCACTACTTCGTTCAAAAGTTTAGTACTGTCCTGTTGCGCCTGAAGCTGACTGCTGAAAATTACAGCAGCCGCAATAAAAATTTTCTTTTTCATTTTTTTGAAAAATTTTTTTTAATTGTGACTGCTTCCGAGAAAATAAAAAAGATAGAAAATAAAAGAATGATTACATCCTTAAATCCTCATGCCTTTCACCCGAAAGCTTTGAATGATTGTTATCAGACGTGGCAGGTCTTCTGGCTTAACCTATTGTTGAACACCTTCCCGCCAAAAAATTTACCGGCAGTGGTATGAAGATTCAACATTGTGAGAGAAAGTAACCAATATCGAAGATTAACTTACGACTGACTACTCACCACTCACGGGCTTTACAGCTACGGGGATAGCTCCCGAATTTAACGGGATTCCCTTTTAATACCGATTTGACATCGGCAACCAAATCTGCTGCAAATGTAGGGAGTTTGATTTTTCTTTTAAAAAAATAATTAGGGGCAGGGCATAAATAAAACGCCATTGCAGGTGCAATGGCGTTTAAAATTTGGTTCGTGTAATATAATATTATTCTCAGCTATGCTGTGTATTATGGCGCTTACCATTACCCACTTTCTTTTTTACCGGCACTAATGCCATACCGCATTTAGGGCAATCACCTGGTTTGGTATTTACAATTTCCGGATGCATAGGGCAGGTAAATTTATTTGCCGCTACATTTTTTTTGTTGTGCTTTTGATGTTTGCTGTGGTGCTGTGTGTGTGTTTTCGATTTGCCTTGCTGTGCAAAAGTTGTGGTACTTGCTGCAAATATTATTGCAACTGCAATCATGATTTTTTTCATGTTTTTAAATTTTAAAGTTTGTAATATATGTTTTATTAGTGTTTTATTTTTTATACAATGTGCAGTTGCATTTTTGGATGCCGCAGTATTTGGTAAGATATACCAAAAGCCTGCCACATTTTATTATAGTGTTAAAAATTAGTCAAACTCCTTTTTATCCTGCTGGGCCAGGTATTTTTTTAAAGCCTTTTCTCCAAACTGTTTAAATACTACGGGAGTTACAACCATATCCAATAAGGTGGAGCTGATTAAGCCTCCTAAGATAACGGTGGCCACAGGATATAATATTTCTTTTCCGGGAGCTGTGGCATCCATCGTTAATGGTATTAGTGCTAATGCTGCAACCAATGCGGTCATTAGCACGGGCACTAATCTTTCTAACGATCCACGAATGATCATATTATCATTAAAAGTTTCACCTTCGTGCTGAACCAGGTGAATATAATGCGAAATCATCATTATACCATTGCGGCTGGCTATACCCGTTAGTGTAATAAAACCCACCATGGTTGCAATGGAAAATACACCGCCGGTTAGCAGCACGGCAATCACACTTCCTATTAATGCCAGCGGAATGTTCAGCATTATCTGAAAAACAATTATGGAAGATTTAAAATGGCTGTACAGCACCAAAAAAATACCCAGCAATGAAAATATACTCAGGATAGCAATTAATTTTGATGCCGATTGCTGACTCTCGAACTGGCCGCCCCACTGCAGGTAATACCCCTGCGGTAATTTTAATTGTTCTTTTACTTTTTGCTGCATTTCTTTTACAGTGGTGCCTACATCACGGCCCTGTATATTTGCGCTTACCACAATTCTTCGCTGTGTATTTTCATGCGATACGGAGTTAACACCATTCTCCATTTCTATAGTAGCAATTTGAGCTAACGGAATAAGCGATCCATTGGGCAAGGCTATTTGTGTGCTGCGTATATTTTCTATATTGCTCCTGTCTGCATCACTGGATCTTAACAGAATATCAAAAGTTTTTTGTCCGTCAAGCACCTGGCTGCTTACTTTACCGTTATAAAAAATTTCCAGGTCTTCAGCAACTTTTCCTGCCTGTAAACCATATCGCTGCAAAGCATTTCTATCAATTTTAATTTGCAATTGCGGCACCAGTACCTGTTTCTCCACCTGCAGGTCTACCACGCCGGGCACGGTATTCAAAATATCTTTCATGGCTGCAGCACCAGTACGCAGCTCTGCTAAATCGTTACCAAATATTTTTACGGCTACCTGTGCCCGTACGCCAGAAAGCAAATGATCTAACCGGTGAGAAATGGGTTGCCCTATATTAATGTTACTGCCTTTTAATATTTCCAGGTTGGCTCTTATGTCGGCAAGTATAGCTTTCATACTGCGGCGATCTTTTTTTAATGCCACATCAATTTCGGTATAGTTAGGCGGTTCGGCATGTTCATCTAATTCGGCCCTGCCCGTTCTTCGGGAGGTGAGTAATACATCCGGAATTTTTAAAATTTGCTGCTCGGCCACTGTACCAATTTTATTAGACTCTTCTAATGAGGTACCGGCAGGGGTTACTACATTTACTGTAAAACTGCCTTCATTAAATGGAGGCAAAAATTCAGTACCAAAAAAAGGAACAATGGCAGCAGCTGCAATGATTAAAGCAATTGCTGCTGCAATAATAATTTTAGGATGCCGTAAACTTTTATGTAAAATTTTAGTGTCCTGCTTTTTTAACCACCTTACCAAAGCACTGTCATGTGTTTCCATACCGGGCTGTAGTACTGCTGCCGGTTGCTTGCTGTTAATTTTTTTCTTTTTCCAGAATAATAAATTTACCGGCCGCAGGCTTTTTTCTTTACCCAATAAATAACTGCACAATGCCGGTGTAACGGTTAAGGAAACCAGCAGCGATGCAATGATAGAAGTTATATATGCAATACCTAAAGGCGCAAATATTTTTCCTTCTATACCCTGCAAATAAAATAACGGTAAAAAAACCAGCACCACAATAATGGTAGCATACACAATCGAATTTCTTACTTCGCTGCTGGCTTCATAAATAACTTTAAGCAAAGGTTTAGGCTGTGGGCTTGCCCAGTTTTCTTTTAACCTTCTAAAAACATTTTCTACATCTACTATGGCATCATCCACCAGTTCTCCAATGGCAATTGCCAAACCTCCAAGGGTTAATGTATTGATAGATATGCCAAACATTTTAAAAATAATGGCTGTAATTACCAGCGATAATGGTATTGCAGTTAAGGTAATTATTGTAGTACGAAAATTGAGCAGGAATAAAAATAAAATAATCACTACCAGAATAAATCCGTCACGTAAAGCCACTTCAACATTAGTAAGTGAATTAACAATAAAATCTTTTTGGTTAAATACATTGGTTTGAATTTTTACATCTCCGGGTAAAGAAGTTTGCAGTTCTGCAATGGCCTTTAAAATCTCATCAGTTAAACCAACGGTATTGGCACCCGGCTGTTTTTCTATATTTAAAATAACCGCAGGCCTGCCGTTTAAAGAGCCATCGCCACGCTTTACTGCGCCACCAAATTTTACTTCGGCCACCTGCCGTAACAACACCGGCGCATTATCTTTATTGGTAACCACAGTACCGGCTAAATCTTCAAGCGTATTTACCCTGGCAATATTTCTTATTAGTACTTCTGATCCTTTATTATCAAAAAAACCACCGGTTGTATTTTGATTGGTTAATTGCAAAGCTTTATCTACTTCATCAATACTTATATTAAACTGCCGTAATTTTTCGGATGATACCAATACCTGATACTGCAATCTTTCGCCACCAATGGGTATTACCTGGCTTACGCCTTTTATACTCATCAGCCTACGGCGAATAGTAAAATCTGAAATAGTTCTTAACTCAGCAGGCGATGTGGTATCGCCGGTAACTGCTACCATCATTATTTGCCCCATGATGGAGCTGATGGGGCCCAACTGTGGCGTAATGCCATTGGGTAATTGAACGGACTGCAGTTTTTCTGCTGTCAATTGCCTAGCCCTGTACACCTCGGTGTTCCAGTCAAACTCTACAAACACCATTCCCAAACCAGGTGTTGCTACCGAGCGTACCACTTCTACACCCGGCGCACCATTTAAAGATGTTTCTACCGGAAGATTTACCTGTGCTTCAATTTCTTCGGGAGCCATACCATTGGCTTCTAAAAAAATAGTTACCCTTGGCCGGTTTAAATCAGGTAATACATCTACCGGCAAATTTACTAATGTAATAATGCCATACACCAATACCAGTGCGGCAAATGCAATTACAAACAACCTGTTGCGTAAAGAAAATTCAATAAGTTTATTAAGCATGTTGCAAAGTATTAATCCGGTTATTTTTTTTTCTGAACCATTTAGTACTGATAAAGAAAAGAAGGAATCCACTGAGAATAGTTATTATACCAAAAATGGAAAATGCACGTAATACCCAGTTATTAATATTATCTCTTCCATTATAATCCATGGTATGAAACATCCATAATAAATCAAATGTTCGCCATTTTTCATTTCGGAAAGTTTCAACCTTTCCGCTTTGTGCAGCTACATAAATATTAGTATTGCTTTCATGCTCAAATAATATTTTCCAGGCAGGTAAAGGTTTTTCACGGTATTCATTGTGGCTTCCAACTGTAGTAATATATTCTGCTGATTTTAAAATGGGTTGCCCCTCAAAATTTTCTGCGGCAATTTTTACAGCTTCCTCTTTAGTAATTAATTGTTTTATTGCACCAGTTTCTGCATCTGCCAAAACCGATTTAAAATTTTTGTTTGAAAAATACCTGATAAAATAAAATGGTTTTTGCATAATGTTCACCACTTCAATCTGGTGTATCGAATCAGCTTTTTCTGCAAGACTGCTTAAGACATTACCGGGTGAAATAAAATTAAATGCAGCCGACAAATGAGGTGGATGTTTATGCTGCAGATCTCCATGTATTTCATCAATATTCGTCCAGCTGAAATAAAGCCCGCTGATGGTCCATAATAAAAACTGAATGCCCAGCAAAACCCCCAGGTAGCGATGGGTGCGGCGCACATAATAGTGTTTACTTTTTGCCATAAATAATTTTGGTGTCGGTAATTATAAAATATTTCCTCCTTATAAAAAATGCCCTCCGGAAAATAATACCGGAGGGCTATGTATTATTTATTATTAGACAACCAGGTTTTAAATTGAATCATCTCTTTAGACTGATCTTCAATTATTTTTTGCGCCATTTTTTTTAAAGCAAGATTTTTTCCGTGAGACAGTTGCTCTTCGGCCATGGTAACCGCACTTTCGTGATGTGGTATCATCATCAGCACAAAATCTTTATCTGCATTTCCTGTCATGGGTACGCTTTTCATTTTAGCATCCATTTTCTCCATCGTTTCGCCCAGCTCATTATGTTTTTCGCCACCTTCTTTTTTCATTTCCGGCATTTTATAATCTTTCAGTATGTTTTTAAACTGATCAATTTCTGCCTGCTGACCGGTAACAATATTTTGTGCTATAGTTTTTATTGCTGCATCGGTTCCTTTTGATAGTTCCATTTTTGCCATATCGATGGCGCCCTGGTGATGAGCAATCATCATGCTGGCAAAATCATAATCAAAATCGCCGGTCATTTTCATATCCTTCATCATAGTATGCATGCCCTCCATGGATGTCATCATACCGTTATCCATATTCATTTTACCCGAATGCATGGTATCCTTCATATCCATGTGATTCATTGAAGTGTCTTTTTGATGCGTAGAGCTGCTGTCTGTTGAGCTGTTGCAGGATTGCATTAACCAGGCACTGCCCATTAATGCTGTTGCCATTACAATTGTACTTTTCATGTGTGTGGAGTTTTTAAATGATTATTATAATATTTGTGTTGTATTTTTTGATTGAAATTTTTTTAAAAAATAAGTGCTTATTAAATAACTGAGCAAAGGCAGCAGCATAAATTGTAACACCGGCGCCACGCCAACTTTTGCAAGCGG
Organism: Ferruginibacter sp.; assembly: GCA_043756235.1. Taxonomy (GTDB): domain Bacteria; phylum Bacteroidota; class Bacteroidia; order Chitinophagales; family Chitinophagaceae; genus Ferruginibacter. The sequence continues at coordinate 11,137 of JAYURK010000011.1, forward strand.
TATCAGCGGCATTGATGCAGCATAAGCCCAGCTTGCTAATTTTAAATGCCGCATTTCTGATAACACTGCGCCAATGCCACCCATTAAAATTACAAGCGTAATACGCTGCCAGTTTAACTGTTGTATCCAAAATGGATTTTTAAATAGTAGCGCCAAACCAAAGTAAAGCAGCAGCACCATAATAACATCTGCCAGCGAGGCCAGCGCACAAAATGCAATATGGCCTGCATCATAAATTGAATTGTTATATAAAGGCAGTTGCAGTAATTCCCAGGCAAAATTTAAGAGAAAAGAAAGAATTGTAACAATAAAAATATAACGGTTATATACTTTTCTGTCAGTAACTTTTTTTAATAAAATAAAGTATAACAGTCCGGTTATTATTAATGCTATGAACGGAAATAAAAAAATTATCGGTTTTATTGTATTCATGTCTTTAAAAATTATCAGCAATTATTATATTATTCATTTGACTATTTTTTATTTTTATGCAAATAACTTAACTGTATCAATAACTTCAATTATCTGGCATCAAAATAATTTAAGGATACCTATACTAAAGTATTACCTAAATTCAATTTCCACTCGAGCACTTCGGGCATGTCTTCACCATGAATTTCAATATAAGACTTATGGTCTAGCAATTTATTTTGGAGCCACTGTTTAGTGTATGCTGCTTTAGAACCCAAGCCTGGCAAGCGGTCTATCACATCACTCACCAAATGAAACCTGTCCAAATCATTCATCACCACCATATCAAATGGTGTGGTGGTTGTGCCTTCTCCTTTATACCCACGTACATGCAGGTTTGCATGATTTGTTCTGCGATAAGTGAGGCGATGAATTAATAGAGGATAACCATGAAATGCAAAAATTATTGGTTTGTTTTTTGTAAAGAGGGTATCAAAATCTGTATTATTTAATCCATGTGGGTGCTCACTTTCTGGTTGCAAAGTCATCAGGTCAACTACATTTATCACACGGACTTTTATTTCAGGCAAATGTTCTCTTTGTATTTGTACTGCCGCAATTGTTTCCAGCGTTGGTACATCACCAGCGCAGGCCATTACTACATCTGGTTCGCTACCTCTATCATTGCTTGCCCATTGCCAAATGCCCAGGCCAGCGGTGCAATGTTTAACCGCAGCGTCCATATCCAACCATTGCATTTCCGGCTGCTTGCCTGCAACGATTACATTAATATAATTACGGCTTCGTAAACAATGGTCTGTTACAGACAGCAATGTATTGGCATCTGGCGGAAGATAGATGCGAATAATGTCTGCTGTTTTATTAGCAACAACATCCAAAAAACCGGGGTCTTGATGGCTGTTCCCATTATGGTCTTGACGCCATACATGTGAGGTGAGTAAATAATTCAGCGAAGCAATCGGACTGCGCCAGGGTATTTTATTGCAAACCTGCAACCACTTGGCATGTTGATTAAACATAGAATCAACAATATGGATAAACGCTTCATAACAGGAAAAAAGGCCATGCCTTCCAGTTAGTAAATATCCTTCCAACCAGCCTTGGCAAAGATGTTCACTCAATACTTCCATCACCCTGCCATCAGCAGAAATGTGTTCATCACTTTTATAAATATCGGCTGTGGAAGTACGTTCTGTTATGTCAAATAAATTTGTGAGGCGGTTAGAGGCTGTTTCATCGGGGCCAAATATTCTGAAATTTCTTTTATCCCAATTCAGCTTCATAGTATCTCTTAAAAAAGCCCCCATTATTTTTGTAGCTTCTGCTTTTGTTGTGCCGGGGCTTAACACTTCAATTGCATTTTTTCTAAAATCCGGCATTTCTAAATCATGTAAAACAAGACCGCCATTTGCATGTGGATTAGCACCCATGCGCTTTATGCCTTGTGGGGCAAGTACTGCTAACTCTGCAATTAATTTTCTATGCCCGTCAAAAAGTTCTTCCGGTTTATAGCTCTTCATCCATTGCTCCAGCAGTTGCACATGCGCTGGTTTTTCTGCCAATGCAGAAAGCGGCACCTGGTGCGAACGCCATGTTCCTTCTATTTTAATACCATCAACTTCTTTTGGGCACGTCCATCCTTTGGGTGTACTAAAAATAATCATTGGCCACTTAGGCCGTTTTGTAAAACCATTGGCACGGGCTTCGTTTTGTATCTGTTTTATTTCATCAATAATTATATCCAACGTTGTTGCCAATAATTCATGTACTTCTTCCGGCACATCTCCTTCTACAAAATAAGGCTTATAACCATAGCCTCTAAAAAGTTCCTCTAATTCTTCTTTTGGTATTCTTGCAAGTATGGTTGGGTTGGCAATTTTATAACCATTCAAATGCAAGATGGGCAATACCGCACCATCATGTACAGGGTTTAAAAATTTATTACTATGCCAGCTTGCAGCCAATGCTCCCGTTTCCGCTTCTCCATCACCCACTACACAGGCAACAATCAAGTCAGGGTTATCAAACACGGCACCATAAGCATGCACCAACGAATAACCAAGTTCGCCACCTTCATTAATGGAGCCTGGTGTTTCTGGTGCCACATGGCTTGGTATGCCGCCCGGAAAAGAAAACTGTTTGAATAATTTTTTTATGCCTTCTTCATCCTGCGTAATGTTGGGATATACTTCACTGTAAGTTCCTTCTAAATAAGTGTTGGCTACCAGGCCCGGACCACCATGTCCTGGGCCTGCAACATAAATTACATTCAGGTCGTATTTTTTTATGATACGGTTAAGATGTACATAAATAAAATTTAAACCCGGTGTGGTGCCCCAATGCCCCAGCAGGCGTGGCTTTATATGCTCAAGCGTTAATGGTTTTTTTAGTAGTGGATTATCGTACAAATAAATTTGACCTACAGATAAATAATTGGCTGCACGCCAGTAAGCATTCATCTTCTGTAATAATTCGGGAGCTAATGTTTTTGTTTCAGAGATAATATTTATTGTTTGCATCATTTAATTTTTGATGGGATAATTTAATACATCGCAAACCAATCTTGCTATCATTAATTGCTCGTTGGTTTGCATCACCCGAACAGTTATTTTACTTTTATCAGCAGAAATAATTGGTTCATTATTCCCGTTTTTTAATTCGTCTAATTCAATTCCCAAAAATTGAAAGCCGTCACATATTTGGCTGCGAACCTCCGGCGAATGTTCTCCAATACCACCCGAAAAAACCAGTATATCCAATCCTTCAAGTGCAGCAGCATAAGCACCAATATATTTTTTGGTTTGATAACAAAATAAAGTAAAAGCATCAGCAGCACGGGAGTCAGTATTTTTATTTTTAATTAATTCCCTCATGTCGGAGGTTGTTTCTGATATGGCCAATAAACCAGACTCATGATTTATTAAATTATTAAACTGTTGCGGTGTTAATTTTTCAACCTGCATTAAATACCATGCAACCCCGGGGTCAAGGTCGCCGGTACGTGTACCCATTACCAATCCCGATGCCGGTGTAAAACCCATGCTGGTGTCAATACATTTACCTTCCTTTACTGCTGCAAGGCTTGCACCATTACCGAGGTGTGCCAATATTATTTTCCCCTTTGCAGTTTCGTTGCCAGCAATTTCGTTAATCTCCTGCATCAGGTATGCGTAAGACAGTCCATGAAAACCATATCGCTGAATACCCATTGTAAAATATTTTTTTGGTATGGGCAACAGTTTTGCAACAAGTGGCATAGTACTGTGAAATGAAGTATCAAAACAAGCAACTTGTACCAATGCCGGATAACGCTTTGCAAATATTTCTATTAATTTAATTTCTCCGGGTAAATGTTCAGGGTTGTAAGGGCAAATTTGTTTTAACTCATCTATTAATGTTGCAGTAATTTTTTCAGCATCGGTATGTTGCATACCATGGACTATGCGATGCCCTACTGCTTTTACCGAAGTAAAACCATCCTGTAATTCAAGCCTGTCAATGAGTAGGTTTACAGATTCATCATAATCAACCGTATTAATATTTATAGTATTTTTTTTGTTGTTAATGGTATCAATAAAATTTAGTGCTGCTTTTTTTGTACCGATGTTTTCTATCTCACCATAAAATAATTGCTTAAGGGATGCTTCAATTTCATACATAGCAAACTTAATGCTGGATGAACCGCCGTTGATAGTAAGTATATTATTTTTATCTGCTTTCATGATTGCATCCTTAATTTTTTTATCTCAAAACTTTCATGTCCACTAGGGGGTCGCTATTAACTGAAATAATTTATACTGTTTCGGCTGCTTTAGGTCTTTGCTCATCTTTGGTTTTTTCGCCAGACCCATAGCTTACTTTTAAAAGACTTGCATTAATTGCAACAACAATGGTGCTAACCGTCATTAACGCAGCGCCTGCAGCAGGGCTTAACAAAATACCCTGGCTATATAAAACACCTGCTGCCAATGGCAATGCAATTACATTATATCCTGTAGCCCAAATTAAATTCTGTATCATTTTCCGGTAAGTGGCTTTGCCAAATAAAATCAAACTCACAATATCTTTAGGGTTACTGTTTACTAAAACAATGCCTGCAGTTTCTGCAGCTATATCGCTGCCACTGCCTACTGCAATACCTACATCTGCAATGGCCAGTGCAGGTGCATCATTTACACCATCACCTGTCATAGCTACAAATTCTCCCTTGGTTTGCAGTTCTTTTATTTTTTCTAATTTTTGATGGGGTAAAACTTCTGCAAAAAAACTATCCATGCCTAAAGTTTTGCTTACACTTGCAGCCACTTTATTATTGTCGCCTGTTAGCAAAATAGATTTGATATTATTTTGCTTTAATGTTTTAACTGCATCTGCCGATTCAGGCCGTATCTCATCTGATAATGCGATGTACCCAGCTAACTTATCATTCACAATTACAAACACAACTGTTTCGGTATCGTTGGCAGCAAAGCCTTCAGGTATAGCAATATTTTTTTCTTTTAAATAGCCAGGACTTACCACTAATATTTTTTTACCTTCTACAGTTGCTTCCACACCTTTACCTGTGATAGCATTAAAATTTTCTGTGGCAGGAATAGCCAGTTTCAAATCTTTTACTTTTTGCAGAATTCCGGTAGCAATAGGATGTTCTGATTGTTGCTCTAATGCAGATGCCAGACGAATAATTTCATTTTCGCTTAATTCTTTTTGCAGTGAAACAATTTTAGATACTTCAAACTTTCCAACAGTGAGTGTTCCTGTTTTATCAAAAACAATCGTTGTAATTTTTCTTGCATTTTCAAATGCTGTTCTGTTTTTTATGAGCAATCCATTTTTTGCGGAGAGAGCAGTTGATTTTGCGACAACTAAAGGCACCGCCAAACCTAAAGCATGAGGGCAGCAAATAACAATTACAGTTACCATTCTTTCCATTGCAAATGCTAATGACTGGCCGGTTAAATACCAATATAAAAACGTTACAATGCCGGCAACAATAGCAATAATGGTCAACCATCTTGCAGCAGTATCGGCCAGTAATTGTGTTTTAGATTTTGATTTTTGTGCGTCATCTACCAGCTTTATAACCTGTGATAGATAAGAATCTTTTGCCGTATGCGATACGGTAACTTTTATTGAGCCATTGCCATTTATGGAACCGGCAATTACTTTATCGCCTTTAATTTTTTGTACCGGTTTGCTTTCACCGGTAAGCATACTTTCATTTAAATAACTTTCGCCTTCTGCTATTATTCCATCGGCTGCAACTTTTTCTCCCGGTTTAATAAGTATTACATCATTGGCATTTAAGTTTACTGTTTTCACCTCAGTAATTTGTTCCCCTTTTACAAGATGTGCATCATCGGGCATTAACTGTACCAGCAATTCTAATTCCCTTGACGCACCCGCTACAGATTTCATTTCAATCCAATGCCCCAGTAACATAATTAAAATAAGTGTAGCCAGTTCCCAAAAAAAATCCATGCCTTCCAATCCAAATACAGTGGCTACACTGTAGATGTAAGCTACTGAAATTGCAAAGCCAATCAGCGTCATCATGCCGGGATTTTTTACCCGCATTTCTCCAACCAAACCTTTTAAAAAAGGCCAGCCGCCATAAAAGAAAACAACAGAGGACAACGCAAGCAATATATATTTTGAACCGGGAAAAACGATATGAATATTTAACCAGTGCTGTATCATTTCTGATAATAGCATGATAGGAATAGTAAGTGCCAGCACTACATAAAATCTTTTTTTAAAATCGGCAATGCCGGAAGAATGTGAACTATGAGAAGAACCATCTTTTGATTTTGTAAGTGCCACCAATGTCATGCCACACAAAGGGCATTTGCCCGGCGCATCCTGTACAACTTGCGGATGCATGGGGCAGGTATATCGTTGAAAACTTTGAACTCCTTTATTCAAATCAGCTTTTACCATGTCACTTTTATGCTTACTGCCGGCAGGAATATTATGCGCTGCATAATTGGTTGCAGGTTTACTGTCATCATCCTGCTGAGGTAAAGCGGATTGATTTTCTTCGGCTTTTAGCGGAACTAAGTTCATCCCACATTTGGGACAGTTGCCCGGTTTATCCTGTTTGATTTCAGGATGCATGGGGCAGGTGTAAATAGTAGCTGTTTGCTCAATGTTATTATTATGCTGATGCTCCATAGTTTTGATTTTATACAATTTCAAAATTCAGCATCATGCCACTATCCTCATGTTCAAGATTATGGCAATGCAAAACATATTTTCCTTTGAATTGAGAGAAAGTAGATATCACTTTTACTTTTTCACCGGGCATCACAAACACGGTATCTTTCCATCCTTTTTCGGTAGCAATAATTCCTCTCCTGCCCGTTCTTGTTAAAACCTGGAAATGATTGCCATGAAAATGCATTGGATGTATTTCTCCGCCATGACTATTGTCAAACTCCCATATTTCTGTTGCCCCTGCATTAACTGTTTCGTTGATAACATCAGCATCATAAGAGATCCCATTAATTCCGTGCATATTCATGTGCCTTTTATCCATCCCTTTTTTATCTGCAGAATCATTTTTATCCATTTTCATATCCATCTTATCATCTTTATGCATAGTTGAATTGCTAATGTCAAACGTTCTTGTTTTTGTAGCCGAAGAAGGATTAATTTTTGCAATAACAGATAAGGCAGTGGGTAAGGTGAAGGCATCTTTTTCTGTATCTTCTATTTTAAACTTCAAAATTTTGAAGGCCTCTTTACCCTGTATACCTCCTCCGTTAAACAGTTCGCTTTGAAGAAAAATTTCTTTGTTTGCTGCGTTGCTAAAGTCAACCAGCATATCAATTCTTTCGCCGGGTGAAAGCAAAATGTTTTTTACTTTCTCCGGCGCAGTTAATAGGCCAGCATCAGAACCAATAACAAAAAAATCCTGTTGATTACTAAAAGCAAGGTTATACACCCTGGCATTAGAGCCATTGATAATACGCAAACGGTTCCATCCTGCTTTAACAGCTTTGAATGGATTATAAGTACCATTCACTATAATATATTTACCAAAAAATCCTGTCATCACTTCAGCATCAGTAGGAGAATAATCAAATTCACCATTATCTTTAAAACGCCTGTCCTGTATTGCAAAAGCTATTTCGCTATCACCTGCCGGTAACTTCAATGTATTTTCTTCATCATCTCTTACAATAAAAAACCCAGCCAGGCCATCCATAACCTGCTCCGCCGTTAGCATATCTGGATGAGGGTGATACCAATAAGTTCCTGCTCTTTGATTAATCGTAAACTGGTATTGAAATGTGCCGCCAGGTTTTGTTACCATTGAAGGAAATCCATCCATGGCTGAAGGAATAATCAATCCATGCCAGTGTACATTGGTTACCTGCTGCAACAGATTTGTAAATTTAAGGTTGATTGCGTCGCCGTTATTAACTATAAAAGTTTTACCCAGCATACCATCGTAATATCCGGATACTGTTGTTTTTTTTCCTTTTAAAATTTCAACCTGTGTTTGCTTAGCTTCAAATGCAGTTGTGTTTTTTAAATCAAATACAGGTGGTGCTGGTAGTGGCGTTGTAAAAATATCATCCATTTTTATGTCACCGGCAGGAACATTTTTTTTAGCCGGTCCATTACAACTTTGCAGTAACCAGGCAGTTTCTCCTAACATGGTAAAGGTGCTGGTTACCCCTGTAAGTTTTATAAATTGTTTGCGTTGCATAATAAAAATTTTATTTGTAGTGAAAAAGAAATGATTTTTATTGCCTCATAATTTATCGCTACAATTGTTCAATTACTTTTTGTAACCTTACTCTTATTTCAGCAGCAATATCATCCAATGCTTTATTTCCTATTGCCTGCATAGATGCTGCAGGGTCCACTGCAGAAACCTCCACCTGGCCTGCTATTTTTTCCTGCACTATTACATTGCAGGGTAACATGGTTCCTATTTTATCTTCTGCCAGTAATGCTTTGTAGGCAAATAGGGGATTGCAGGCACCGAGGATTTTATAATTATAAAAATCTACATCTAATTTTTTCTTTAGGGTAGTTTTTATATCAATTTCTGTAAGAATGCCAAAGCCTTCTGCTTTGAGGGCCTCTGTTACTTTTTTTATAGCATCATCAAAACTTCCTGTTATTGTTTTGCTGAAATAGTATTCCATAATTCATTTATTTTTTTAGCAAAAAAAATTATTTCATGTAAGTTTTGCCACGATTTCTAAACCATGCACTGATACGACCAATAAGTATGCCTATAATACCTATAATAATCATTGACACTCCGAGAAAATGATGCCAGCCACCCATTGGACTAAACAACAAGATTGTTCCACTTACTACAAGTGCGGCTAAAGCAATGGCACTACCGAGCTGTTTGATATTACGGCTTAAGCCAACTGCCAGTTTTTCCAATGCAGGAGCCTGCACCCGGCCCAAATTACCCTCGGCGATACGCCGGAGAATTCGTCTTGTATCGCCAGGTGCATCCATCATCAATCGTTCCATTTCACGGGCAAGTTTGATTGTCTCATCCTTAATCCGGTTAGGTGAGAAATGCTGTATGGTTAGCCGTGATATCTCTTCACGAAAAGATTTCATGTAATTATGTTCGGGGGCAAGTTGGCGTATCAATGATTCCAGGATAACGAAAGTACGGGTGAGGAGAACAAACTCAGGAGGATTGTGAACCCCGTTCCGGGTTCCGGCACGCATGAGTGAATCGAAGGCGTCGCCGATTGAAACAGCTTCCATATCGCCACTGTGCATATCATATAACACTGCCTTCATATCTACTAACAGTGCCGCATGGTTTACTTCTTCGCTTGCTGATGACATTTCGAGGTAAGCTTCGGTGGCGGCCTTCGCATCTCCTTTAACTACTGCTTCCAGCAGTAGTATCAATGATTCACGCATGGCTTCATCAAGCTCACCGGTGTTTCCAAAATCAAGAAGGGAGAGCCGTCCATCTGGCAAAACAAAAACATTACCAGGATGTGGGTCGGCGTGAAAACTTCCTTCTTCAAAGATGGATTGCAGTGTAAGTTTAATTAAGGTGTTCATCAAATCAGGCATCGCTTCCGGGTGCTTCTTTGCGTAGTGGTCTATGCGTTTGCCTTCAGAAAAATCCATTGTGAGAACGGTTCTGCCCGAACATTCTTTCACAACTTCCGGAATCCAGAGGTCAGGAATATCAGCCAGTGCTGCTTTAAAGAGTATCATGGAACGGGCTTCCCGGTTGAAGTCGGTTTCACGTATGAGCGTAATGGCAAATTCACGTACCACCACCTGGAGGTCGA
>JAYURK010000012.1:0-20798 GCA_043756235.1 Ferruginibacter sp.
GTCATTGTTAGTTTCGCTGAGTGCATACAGTCCTTTAAATAAAAAATTAGAATCTGCAAATATCTTGTTTTTAAGCCGACGGGCAAAATAGAGTGTATCACCCCCGGTTAAAACCACGTTAAAGTTGCTGTATTTTTCAGCATATGCTGTTATAAAACCATCAATTTCGTAAGCTATACCGGCTATTACGCCACTCTGCATATTTGTTTTAGTATCGTATCCAATTAAAGGAAAATTCCATTCTGTTTGTACCAGCGGAAGCTTTGCTGTAAAAACCTGCATGGCCTTAAAACGCATTTCCATACCCGGCGATATACTGCCTCCCAAAAACTGGTGGTTTTGATTAATAAAATTGTAAGTGATGCAGGTGCCTAAACCAATTACTAAATTATTTTTGTTTGGATAATAATGTACCGCTGCTGCTGATAGCGCCAACCGGTCGGCCCCAATAGTTTCGGGCTTACCTACTGCGGTTGTAAAATTAATTTTAGTAAGATGGGAGATTTTATGAAAAGAAGTTTTTGTGGCTAAAAATGTTTCCAGCCCCGGGTTATGGTTGATAACAGAAGACAAAATAGTTTTTTGCGGCTGATAAATGGTCAATAATCTTTCTATGGTAAACATTTCGTCGTTGGGCAAAACAATCTCTTCTGTAAAAACGTCGTTTTCAAAAATGGCCACCTTTAAACGGGTGTTACCAAAATCAAAGCAAAGTGTTTTCATGTAATTTATTTAGAGGTTAAGAAGGTTAGGGGTTTTGAGTTTAGAGGTTTTGAGTTTAGAGGTTTAGAGGTTTAGAGGTTTATAATCGAAAACTACAAACTATCCAATCCTTTTAAGTTTTTAAAATGCCCATTCAACTGAACCCTTTCTTTTAATGTTTCCATTTCGGCAATTACAGGTATTACTTTTTTTAAATGCCGTTTTAAATATTCCTGCCGTTGCAATTCGTGCATTAATTGCAACAATTCATATTCTTCATGTAATGACAGCCCGGCATGATGCGCCACATCATAACTCCATAACTGCTCATCGGTTTTTTTAAATTCTTTATTAAATTTTAGCAGCTTGTGCAATTGCCTTATAGCTATAACAATAGTTTGCATTAATGGCCGGTTACCGGTTTCGGAATTTGCCGGATAATTTACAATGGCGCCACTGTATAATTTTTCCGGCAGGGTGTCAATCATTTCTAAAACTGTAAATATTTCCAGCCCTTCGGTTTTTATATCCATTTTGCCATCGTCGTAAACTTTGCTGATCTCTGCAACTTTTACCAGCGTGCCGGTTTCCAGTATTTTATTATCAATTACCGGCGGAATGCCGAATGGTTTTTTTGTTTCAAAACATTCTGTTATCAATTGCTTGTAGCGGGGCTCAAAAATATGCAGGTTCAGTTGCTCGCCGGGGTACACTACAATACCAAGTGGAAATATGGGAATGAAATTTGTCAAAAAAAAAATATTTTTTTTAATTACGAATTTATACCTGTAGTAAGATTTATTTTAAAAATAATTAGTTAACCCGGTTATCCATCTTTTTTATGCAGCTCTTTTAAAAAACTATATTTTAAAAAAGTATACCAGGCCGTAGTTTTAGCAATAAGAAAACCTTCCCAACCATCTAAAAAACCAAGGCGAAAAATATAATGCTGCAAAAAAGTTAACCCCGGTGCCAGGTGCAATTTAAAAAAACCAGCCTGTTTTCCCTGCTGTTTATATTTTTGGGCATTCAATTTTGCGTAAACTATTGTTTTATCAATGTACTCATCAATGCTGTGCGTAGTATAGTGCAACACATTGCCCGGCAGCAAAATTACTTTTTGTTGCTGGTTTACCGTTAAGCCTTCATGCACGGCTTCAGTATTCCAGCGCACTTTGTTGCGGTTGAATAAACGTACATGTTTATCGCCGGCCCATTCGCCAAAGCGTATCCATTTTTTTACAAAAAAATTTTTAAACTTAAAATTGTACACTGTATTTTCATCAGGTAGCTGTAATTGTTGTATGGCTTTATACAAAGCAGCGTCTATTGCTTCATCGGCATCAAGGTTTAATATCCAGTTATGCTTTGCAAGCGCAATACCTTTATTTTTATTTTGCCCGTAACCATCCCAGTTGGTGTTAATAATGCTGGCGCCAAAAGATGCAGCGATGCCAAGGGTGTTATCGGTACTGCCGCTGTCTACAATAATAATATCATTGCTGATGCCCTGCAGGCTTTGCAGCGTAGTGCCAATAATATGCGCTTCGTTTTTAGTAATAATAACTACCGATAAATCCATTGTGTAAAAATTATATCCTGTTATTGTTTGCAAAGAAACAATAAAGCACAACAACTTAAACGCCTGCTTAAAATTTATTTGTTACTTTGCCACATGTGGCAACAACAACTAAACGAAATAAAACAAGGCAATTACAAAACGCTTGCCCGCTGTATTTCGCTTGTAGAAAACGAAGCACCTGGTTATGAAAGTTTACTTGAACAATTATCTTTTAGTACTACCCCTGTTATTGGAATAACCGGCCCGCCCGGCGCCGGCAAAAGCACTTTAGTTGATGCTTTATTGGCATTGCTGGTGCAGGCCGGAAAAAAAATTGGGGTAGTGTGTGTTGATCCGTCCTCGCCTTTTAATTTTGGTGCTTTACTGGGCGACCGCATACGCATGAGCGAATGGTACAATAACCCGGATGTGTTTATCCGTTCGCTGGCAACACGGGGATCGTTAGGCGGACTGCACCCTAAAATAATTGAAATAACTGATTTGCTTAAAGCCGCTCCATTTGATTTTATTATTTTAGAAACAGTAGGGGTTGGGCAAAGCGAAGTAGAAATTGCGGGGCTTGCCGATGTAACCGTTGTGGTTGTAGTTCCCGAAGCCGGCGACGAAGTACAAACCATGAAGGCGGGGTTGATGGAAATAGCAGATATTTTTGTAGTAAATAAAGCCGACAGGCCCGATGCAGATTTGTTTGTGAAAAATTTACGGCAGATGCTTGCGCCATCTTTTAGTAACCATGCACATCCGGTGCCCATTATTAAAACAATGGCATCGCAAAAAAAAGGCATCCCCGAATTATTTGATGCCATTAAAAATACCCAACAGCAAACTTTAAATACCAAACGAAATTTTTTACTGGCAGAAAAATCTTTTCATCTTATTCAACAAAAAAAAATGAAGGATATAGATAAAGCAATGCTTAAAAAAGAAATAGAAAAAGAAGGCGCTGATTTAAACCTCTATCAATTTATTAAAAAATTTTACTGACAGCAATAATATATTTTTTAATCCCAATCGCAGCCAATGGGTGCTCCCGGTGGCATTGCTGCGTGAATAGTTGGTTTTGCTTTTTCGGGTGTTTTCATTCTTTCGAGTGCTAATGTAAAATTGCCCGATTGCTGCTCATCTTTACTTATTTTTTGTTGCAACTCTATGTACTTTTTTAAATCGCTTATGGCTTTTTGCGCCACTGCTTTTGCTGCAAAAGATGTATTATCATCAACACTTATTGCTAACAAATAAGTTAATAATACTTGGGCCGTTTGTTGCTGAATTAATTTTTCCATCCCGGTTTTTGGCAAAGCCTTCCAAGTTTTATTAATTAAGATATCAATCATTTCCTTTAAGCCCAGCCCGCCATTTGCCGCTTCGTATTGCATCATGCGGTTAATCCTGTCTGTATTAAATAAAAAAGATAAAGGCAGATCGGCTGCAGTTTCTGCAGGGGAAAGTGCATCAAATGCAAGGCCTGTTCTCTTCTTAAATAATTCTCTTGTAAAACTATAACCCGACGGCCGCGGTGGAATAAGTTTTACAATATGATCAGGCAATAATAAAAATGCAGGGTCTATGCAATCTGTTACTGCCTGCAAGGCTTTTAATTGTTCCTGTTTTGATAAGGGCTTTGTTACCAGCTGCCCGTCGCCACGCAAAGCATAGGTATAATTTAGTCCGCCTACTAATTTTGTTACGGCTTCAATTTGATAGCGGTGCGATAAGTAAACCGGCACCAGTACATCTTCCAGCATGGCCATGGGCATACCGGGCCTTATATTATTTTCTCCAAATTGTTGCAATGCCTTTTTTCTAACCTTAATTATTTCGGTTAATTCTGTTGCCGCATCATTACCATTATCCCATAAATGTGCAGTGGGATGCAAACCACCTGCTGCTCTTGCATCACGATCGCTGATAAACTGCAAACCTTTTTTTGTAGCATCGGTCAGCATTTTGTTCAGTGCCGCAGTTTCATTGGTTGAGGGTGCAAAATGCTGGTAACCCCAGGTAATGGCAATTTTATCCCATTCGCCAATTTTGTTATCATAAGCATTGTTTAAATCCATTTCGCCATTTGCAGTAAGCCTTACTAACGGGTGCGGATAATCCATAACGCTGGCACGGTTATTTACACTGCTGGCATAATTATGTACCAGCCCTAAAGTATGTCCTACTTCGTGTGCTGACAGTTGCTGTAATCTTTCCAAAGCCATTTTCAACATTTTATCATCGGCAGGCATTCCATTTTCAAAAGGCGCCAGTAAGCCCTGTGCAATTAAATAATCTTGCCGCACCCTTAATGAACCCAGCGAAACCTGGCCCTTAATAATTTCGCCGGTACGTGGGTCTACAACAGATGCGCCATAGCTCCACCCCCTGGTAGAACGGTGCACCCAGTTTATAACATTGTAGCGGATATCCATAGGGTCGGCAGTGTCGGGCAATAATTTTACCTGGAAAGCATTTTTATATCCTGCGGCTTCAAAAGCCTGGTTCCACCAGCCTGCGCCCTGCAACAAAGCTGTGCGTATAGGTTCGGGTGTACCATTATCTAAATAATAAACAATTGGTTTTACCGGTTCGCTCATTACAGCATTGGCATCTTTTTTTTGTAAACGATGGCGTACGATAAAACTTTTTTCTACCGGTTCGCTTACGGGTGTGCTGTAATCAAAATAACTGGTATTTATAAAACTGCTTCGGGCATCAAAGGTTCTGGGCACATAATTACTATCGGGCAATTGCACAAATGAATGGTGCATGCGTAATGTAATGGCTTCGGCCGCCGGTGTAACAGACTGTACAAAATTGCCCACCGTTCCATCGGTATTGGTTAAAGTAATGGTGGCTTCAATTTCGGTATTAAGTGGAAAATTTTTGGTTCGTTCTAAAAATATTGCCGAACGTGTTTTATCAAAAGTATAAGTGCCTTGTTGTGCAGCTTTTATCCTGTTGGCAACTTTCATGGCATCTCTTAAAATAAAATCTGTTGCATCAACCAAAACCGTATCATTGGTTTGTGCCTCTGCGGTAAAACCCCACAATGCCGACTGGGCAAAGGATTGCTCCACTGCTCTTTTTTCGTTGGCATCTTTTGTTATTGCCCTGTAGGCATAATTGGGGGCTATCATCAAAATTTTTGTGCCAGCTTTTACAAATTTTATAATTCTTGTTTCGCCCAGTAAACCACGGTCTAATCCAATATCGTTTGAGCCAAGACCGGCAGGTAAAGATTGCTGGTATAAAATTTCGGTATTGAGTTTATTAATTTGCAGCCATATTTTTCCGGTGCTTTCTTCCCAATAAAAATTCATAAAGCCTTCCAGCTTTTTCATGTCTTTAGTTTTTTCTTCAATTGCAGGTAATTTTTGGGCAAAAACGGCCGGAGAAAAAAACAGGAGGAAAACAAAAAATTTTATCATGGTGCATAAATTTTGTACACACAAGATAATGGTAAAAAGATGAATGGAGAATGGGCTGGAAAGATAGCGCCTCTGAAAAAACTATATAGTTTCTTTATTGGTTTTCCACCAGCGGTAGCCAATAAAACCTACAATTACAAAAGGCGCAGCCATTAAATATAAAATGCCGCTGTTCATACCTTTTGCTGGTTTTTCGCCCAGTTGTGAGGCGGTTTTTGTACACACCGAACATTGGGCGCTGCCATTCACCACACTTAAGCTGATGAAAGATGACAGTACAATTATTTTAAAATATTTTTTCATTTAATGCGGCAAAGTTACATAACTAACCCGCCCTTTACACAATTGTTTAACTAAAAAAATATTAAAAAATTGTGGCCAAAAGCTAAACTTACTTTTACTTTGTTTAAAATTATTGTATTGCATGTTTAAATGTTTTGTAATTTTTTTACCGGCAGTTTTTGGGGCTTGTATGCTATGGGCTCAACCCGTAAAGCAAGCTGCTGCTTTTTTAAATAAAGGAATAAAATTTGAAGAGCGGGGCTTGTTTAATGATGCCCTTGCAGCTTATAAAAGAGCGGTATTACTGGATAAAAAATACGATTCAGCTTATTTAAAACTGGGCCTGCTGTATACTAAAATAAACAAAGCCGATAGCGCCATAATAATTTATAAAAATGCCCTCAAGGTTTTGCCGGGTTTTGCCGGGGCAAATATTGCAATGGGTAATATTTACCGGGATATTAAACGTAAACCGGATGAGGCTATTGCAAATTATTTACAGGCATTAAAAACTGACAGTACCAACAAAGAAACTTATTACAGCCTGGCCTGGTGCAACAATGCCAAAGGTTATTACCGCGAAGCTGTAAAGTATGCCATTAAGGCTTTGGATATTGATAATAATTACAAAGCCGCATATAACGAGTTGGGGCATGCTTACCACAAGTTAAATGCAAACGATGAAGCCATACTGCAGTTTAAAAAAAACTTAAGCATTTCCATTAACGAGCTGCCGCTGTTGTACAGCGGTTATTGTTATATTGAAATGAAACAAAAAGATGAGGCTTTAAAAATGTATGAAGCCTTGAAAAAAATAAATGCACGGATGGCTGAGGGTTTAAAAAGAAAAATAGATGCACTGCAGTAAAGGTGTTTATCTAATTTGAGAAGTGCTGGCCGTGTTATGAAAAACTTCCTGGTCGAAGAATTTAGGTTCGGTAACAAATGCCTGCAGTTGTCCTTTCATTATGGTAGCAGATAATAAATCGTCGGCCCGGTACACCACCGGGCTTTGTGCTGCCAGTAATTTTTTTGCAGCCTGTAAAGTAATGGCATAAGCATGGGTACAATCGTGAAAGCCTGCTTTTTTTAAATGGGCACTGTAAGACTCAGGTAAAAGATGGCTTACCATTTTGTAACTCCATTTCAATAAGCCCAACAAACTTTTTATTTTGTAAAAAAATTGTTTTGCTTTTAAAGCTGCCGTTACTTTTTCATGCTTTAAATAGCCCAGATAAACTAATTCCCAATCTGCCGGTAATTCTTCCAACGCATCAGGTAACAGCAATAAATTATCATACAAAGGCAACACATCATCTTCCAGTATCAATACTTTTTGCCAGTTATTTTTTATCATTTCTTCATAAACCATGCGGTGGGTTAACGAGCAGGCCAGCTCGCCCAAATTAAGCGCCTTACCCTGCCGCTGCAATTGCTTTGTTTTTTCTTCGTTGTATATGCCGGTTTGTTTGGCTTTATCCAAATCTAATTCCTGCTTATCGGCTCCCCAAAAAAAATGGAATGGTAAGCCCTGTAAATGCTGCTGTACCTGTGCATGCCTTTCGGTAAAACGGGGTACAGTTACTACAAATATTTTATCAAAATATTGATTGAGGTAATTACTTATGGAAGTGGGGAAATTCAGGCTGAAAATTTTTGTAAGTACAAAAATAGGACTTTATTATTCCTGCACCATTTCAGCTGCAAATTGAAATAGAATTTTTTACCTTACTTTGCCTTCAATTCTCAGCAAATAAATTTCTTCATGTCAAGACAGGAAAACATTCCCCGCCTCAGTAACACAAAGCTTAAAAAAAAGGCGCCTGACTATATACATTTATCCATCTTATTAGAAGATATTCATAATGCCATAAAAAATTATGCAAGTGGCGATTTGCTGGATTTGGGATGTGGTAACAAACCATATGAAGAATGGTATAATTCTAAAACAAAAACCCAAACCGGATGTGATGTGATACAGAGCGATAAAAACAGGGTGGATGTAATCTGTCTTGCTACAGATTTAAAATTTAATGACAAAACATTTGATACAGTACTTGCCACACAGGTATTGGAACATGTGTACGATCATCATGCTATGATTAAAGAATCGTACCGGGTATTAAGGCCCGGTGGCCAAATGATATTGACCGTTCCCTTTACCTGGGAACTTCATGAAGAACCTTATGATTTTTTCAGGTTAACCAAACACGGATTAAAAGAACTTTTTGAAGAAGCCGGATTTGAAATTGTTTATATAAAAGCAAATGGTGGTAAATGGGCTGCAACATTTCAAATGTTCATCAATACGGTTTATTCTACTTTTAAATTTAAAACAGCAAGGGCAAAAATTTTGAAAATACTTTTTATAGAATTAAGATTGACCTGGTTACTTAATCATGTTGCCTTACGAATTGATAAAAAATATTTTGATGACTGGTGGACCCTCAATTATATTGTGGTTGCCCGAAAAAAATAATTATGGAATTAAAAAGCCCTGTTACTTACAGTAATAATATTACCCGGTTAAGAAGTTTTGATATTGAAAAAATTAAAGCGCTTTACATTAAAGAAACTAAGGTTGATGTATCCCGTTTTTTTGAAGACTTAAAAGTAATTGAACTTTACCAGTGCAATGATACTGGCTACCGGTTTTATTATCCCTTTTCAATATTTGGCGACAATAAATTTTATCAGGATCTGAATGAATTAAACAATTGGTACTATCAGGATAATAGATGGGAACACCCATTAGCATTAAGTTTACTCAACCCTTCTGATAAAATTCTGGAAATAGGTTCCGGCGATGGTTTCTTTATTAAGCTTTGCAAAAAAAATAATATTACTGATATTACCGGTCTTGAGCTCAATACTGTGGCGGCAGCAAAAGCTACTCAGGAAGGAAATACAATTTACAATGAAACGATTCAGGATTACAGTGTACAGCATGCCGGTGAATATGATGTGGTATGTAATTTCCAGGTATTGGAGCATATAGTAGATATTAAATCTTTTATTGAAGCTTCTTTAAAAGTTTTAAAACCAGGGGGCAAAATGATTATTGCCGTTCCCAACAACAATCCCTATTTATTTGAGTTTGACGATTACCATACCCTGAATTTACCTCCCCACCACGCAGGGCTTTGGAATAAAGCTGTTTTTAAAAATATAGAAAATACATTCTCTATTAAAAATACTCACTCCTTTACTGAGCCACTTGGCGAAATGAAACATTGGTTTGCTGTTAAAATTAATCATACAAAAAAAACAAATCCTGTTAAAGCATTTTTACTTTCTTTGATTCCGGCTTTTATTTATAAATCATACATAAAAATCCACAGGGATGCAATTGAAGGCAGGAATATTTTAATGGTGTTTGAAAAAAATAAATGAAATCAGTTTTCTTTTTATCATTAATGAATGGCAGTGCCTGGGGCGGCAGCGAAGAAATGTGGTATCGCACGGCGTTGTGGATGTGCACTAACAATTACAAAGTTGGCATTGCATGTTATGATTGGGAAGAAAAAACTATCCGCATACAAAAACTTAAACAATCTGGCTGCAGCATTTATTTATTGCCCAATAAAAAAGGGTTGTTAAAAAAATGGGCCCTAAAAAAAGTATTGCAGGCTATGCCATTTTCGCAATACAATCTTACAGTTATAAACCAGGGTGGCTGGGAAGAGATTTTGCATGGCCCTTTTAAAAATCTTTATACACAGCTGCCAAATTATGTAATAGCCAATCATAACTATACTGAAAATGCTACCCTTTCTTTTAAAAAGCAAAAATTACTACAACAATGGATATTGCATGCCAAAATGAATTTTGGAGCAACTAAAAAAATATTTGAAGTAATAGAAAGAAATTTCAACATCACTATAGAAAAAAAAACAACACTGATTAATCCAATAACCTTTACACCGGATGCTGAAGCAAGCCAATACCCGTTATTTACAAATGATACAGCAATATTGATAATGCTTGCCGAACTGGACACCGCCAGGAAAGCACAGGATATTTTAATCAGGGCTTTATCATCTGCAAAATGGAAAGACAGAAACTGGCAATTGCATTTATATGGCAAAGGAAAAGATGCAGCGATGCTGGAAAAATTAATACAGCAATCAGCCCTTGAAAATAAAATTTTTTTAAAAGGATTTACAAGCAACATTAAACAAACACTCCAAAATTGCCACCTGCTTTTACAATGCACCCTTATTGATGCCATGCCTTTAAGTGTGGTTGAAGCAATGGCAATGGCACGGCCTTGTGTGGTTAGCAATATTGGCGATATGCCTGTTTGGATTGAGGATAGAGTAAACGGTTTTGTGTGCAATGAAGTATCGGTAAATGGTATTGATGAAGCATTGGAAAAATGCTGGCAACAAAAACTTCATTGGGCAAGTTTAGGTAAAAATGCCTTTGATACTTTTATAAAAAAATATCCGCAACCTTATGAAAAAAAGATTGCGGATACTTTAAATACTTATATCACTTAAATGTAATTGCTACTAAGCCGGTTCACTTTTCATTTGCTTTGATACCCTTGAACGCTCGTTCTCATCTAAAATAACCTTACGCATACGAATGCTTTTTGGCGTTACTTCAATGCACTCATCCTGCTGAATATATTCCATACACTCTTCTAAAGTCATCATAATTTTAGGGGCGGCACGGCTGGCATCATCGCTGCCGCTTGCACGGTGGTTCGTTAATTTTTTTGGTTCTGTTGCATTTACATTTAAATCGCCTGGCTTAATGTGCTCGGCAATTATCTGGCCTGCATAAACTTCTTCACCGGGGTCTACAAAAAATCTTCCCCTGTCCTGTAATTTATCAATAGAGTAACCGGTAGTTTTTTCGGTGTTTTTAGAAAGTAATACACCATTGCTTCTGCCGGGTATTACACCTTTCCAGGGGCGGTACTCAATAAAACGATGTGCCATAACTGCTTCGCCTGCGGTTCCGGTTAACATGGTGCTGCGCAAACCAATTAACCCTCTTGAAGGAATTTCAAATTCTAAATGCTGCATTTCGCCCTTGCTTTCCATAATGATCATTTCGCCCTTGCGCTGCGTAACCAAATCAATTACTTTACCACTGAATTCTGCAGGCACATCTACTACCAAATTTTCATAAGGTTCGTTTCTTTTACCATCAATTTCTTTTACTAAAACCTGCGGGTTACCTACGGTTAATTCAAAACCTTCCCTGCGCATGGTTTCAATTAAAATTCCAAGGTGTAAAATACCACGGCCAAAAACTAAAAAGCTATCCGCTCCATCAGTATCCTCTACCCTAAGGGCTAAGTTTTTTTCTGTTTCTTTCATCAGTCTGTCACGCAAATGGCGGCTGGTAACAAACTTACCTTCTTTACCAAAAAAGGGCGAGTTGTTAATGCTGAACATCATACTCATGGTAGGTTCATCCACACTAATAACTGCTAAGGCTTCCGGAAATTCTGCATCGCAAATGGTATCGCCTATATTAAAAGTTTCTAACCCTACAATTGCACAAATATCACCGGCAAAAACTTCGGTAGCTTTCTTTTTGCCTAAAGCTTCAAAAGTATACAACTCTCTTACTTTACTTTTTACCAGTTTACCATCGGCCTGTACCATTACAATATTCTGTCCTTCTTTTATGCTGCCACGTGCAACCCTTCCAATAGCTATTCTGCCTAAAAAGGCCGAATAATCTAAAGAAGTAATTTGCATTTGTGTAGTGCCTTCATTAATTTTTGGTTCGGGCACATGCTCCAATATTGCATCCATTAAAGGAAAGATAGTATCGGTGGGTGTTATAGAAGTATTCATCCAGCCTTGCTTGCTGCTACCGTAAATGGTAGGAAAATCTAATTGCTCTTCGGTAGCATCAAGGTTAAAAAATAATTCAAATACTGCATCGTGTACTTCATCGGGCCTGCAGTTTTCTTTATCTACTTTATTAATAACAACAATTGGTTTTAACCCAAGTTGTAAAGCTTTTTGTAATACAAAACGGGTTTGGGGCATTGGTCCTTCAAAAGCATCTACTAAAAGCAATACGCCGTCAGCCATTTTTAAAACTCTTTCTACTTCTCCGCCAAAATCACTGTGACCAGGCGTATCAATAACATTAATTTTTGTGCCTTTATAAGTTACAGATACGTTTTTACTAAAGATAGTAATACCTCTTTCTCTTTCAAGATCATTATTATCCATAATCAGTTCGCCGGTTTCCTGGTTATCTCTGAAAATGTTAGTGCTGTGCAAAATTTTGTCAACAAGGGTGGTTTTACCATGATCTACGTGGGCAATAATGGCGATGTTACGAATATTCATTGTATTGATTGTTGTGGTAAAGTATTGTAAACCAGTACGGTTATAATTTTTACCCTTTTTTTTTGAGGTGCAAAGGTATGGCAAATAAACGGTCTTT
The DNA here is from genome assembly GCA_043756235.1 of Ferruginibacter sp. GTDB lineage: Bacteria > Bacteroidota > Bacteroidia > Chitinophagales > Chitinophagaceae > Ferruginibacter. The sequence continues at coordinate 12,406 of JAYURK010000012.1, forward strand.
CCTTATTAAATGGCAATCAAATTAAGGGTTATTGGGTATTGCAATTATTTGCGGACTGCCCTAATTTTATAGTAAATCTTATTTTATGTTACGCTTATTAATAACTGCAGGTACTTTATTTTTTTTGATAATTACTGCTACAGCACAATTAACTTCTAAAGAATGGTTTGATAAAGGAGTTAGCTTAAATACCAAAGCCGATAATGTAACTGCCATAAAAGCGTTTGAAAAAGCTATTAGTTTAAACGCCCAATATGCAGATGCCTATTACAGGTTAGGGTGGACACATACTGAACTGGGTGCTTATGATAAAGCCATTGATAATTTACAAAAAGCAATAGCAATAAAAAAAGATCATGCATTTGCTTTACTGGAAATGGGGTATGCTTATAATAAAAAAGAAAACTATTCCGAAGCGCTTAATTATTTTAATAAAGCCATTATTGCAAAACCCGATTATGCATCGGCTTATAAACAATTGGGTGATGTGTACATGAAATTAAAACGGGGAACTGAAGGAGTAACTGCTTACGAAAAAACCTATAGCCTGGATAACAAACATGAAGGCGCCTGTTACGAGCTGGGTTATTGGTACAATCAAAATAATAATTTTGAAAAAGCTTTGGAATGGCTTAACAGGGCTGCTGCTATAAAACCTACGGTAAGTACTTATAACGAAATTGGTTTTGCAAAGTATAAACTTTTAAAAAACGACGAAGCCATTGCTGCATATAAAAGTGCATTGCTTATTAGCCCTTCCAACGGAACCGCTTATAAAGGAATGGGTGATGTGTACAGAAAAAATTACTCTCCCGCTAAAATTACAGAAGCAATAGAAAACTACAGAAAAGCTATTTTTAATAACCCAAACAGCAACGGCTCTTATTTTGGTTTGGGTTGGTGCTTTAACGAGTTGGCTAAGTACGACAGTGCTATTACAATGCTGAAAAAAGCAATTGCGCTGGATGTAAATTTTGTAGCAGCCTACACCGAACTTGGCTATGCACAATACCTGAAAGGGTATTACACCGATGCTTTAAATACTTTTAATAAAGCAATTACCATTGATGCTAAAGTAACATTGCCACGTTATTACAAAGGCTTTGTTTTTGTTGCCCAAAAAGATAAAGCCAACGCCACAAAAATGTATGAAGAACTTAAACCATTAGATAAAACCCTGGCTGAAAAATTAATGAATAAAATAAATGCAATGTAAAGGGCATTCATCTAATTCCATTTTTTACCACACTGCCTTACCTTTTTATAAATCCTTTTGTAAATTGTTTATCGCCTGCGGTTACTGAAAAAATATATTCGCCTGCAGGTAAATCTTTTACTGATATGCTGTAATTATTATTTCCTTTTTCAAACAATGGTGGTGCAGCAGTTTTTACTACAGCGCCAGCTGCATTTACAATAGCCACTTTGCAACGGGTTTGTTTATCTAAAACAAAATTTGCATTTATCATATCAACCGCCGGGTTTGGAAAAACAATAATGTTGGAAGCCTCTTTTGCTGCCTTTATTAAAATGGTACCGGAATAACTAAAACTATTATCGCTGTTTATTATTTTTAGCCTGTAATAATATGGTGTTGCGCTGTTTATGGCATTATCCATAAAACTGTAACTGTTTGTAGTGCCTGTTTTGGAAGCCACGCTGGCAATTTTTGTAAACAGCTGTCCATTTTCGCTTCGTTGCAGTTCGTAATTTTTTATATTAATTTCTTCAAAGGTTTTCCAGCTTAATGCGTTTGCCTGCTGCATTTTTTCTCCTTCAAAAGATAATAATTTTACCGGCAACGCAATTACATTAAGTTTTACCCTATAGGTTTTCATTTCGTTATGCCCCAAAGTTGCACTTAAATTTCTACCGCTGAAAACAGCGTTAGTAATATCTGTTTCCACGTGCGTGGAGTGTTTGGCTTCAGATAAAGGAAGACTGCAGGCAAGTGTAGCGGTAACATCATTGTTTGCCAGGTTCCATACTCTTGTAACAATTCCTTTATCTACTCCATCTTCGGCCGGCTTTACCGACCATATTACGGCATTGGCATCGCTGCTGCTGATAAAAGAAAACTCATTGGGTAATAAAAAACTTACAGGGCTTACCACCGTTCCGCATACCATTGCATTTTGATGTTCCAGCGATTTTTTCATTTCGGCTGCAGCCGTATAAATAGTGTGGGTGGTAATGGCAAAGCGCTGGTTAAAAACATTATCGCCGCCCTGGCTGGGAAACCCAAAGCCATCTATTTTACCGCCTGCTAAAATGTTTAATTGAGAAGTGTTTTCATCAAGTGAAGAAATTGTACTGTTACCGGTTTGCATAAAATAACAATCCTGGTTACTTAATGTTACGCCGTAATTGCTTTCATTTACTGTTGCAAAATGCCCAACTGTATTCCAATCGTAGCGGGCATTTTGTGTAGCATAATGACCGCCGTTAGTGGTTAATTTTGCTTTAATTACCGCACCCGTTTCCTCATGCCATATTTCGGGAGCCGTAATATTAAAAGAATAACTCCACACTTTATCATTGTTAAATCCTTGTGTTATCTGGTTGTCAATTTCAATACGGGGTACAGTTTTAAAAAGAGTAATTTTTGTAGTATGTGGTATTATAGATGATGTAGCCGCCGTAGTAAGTATTGTAATAGCAACCGGGCCATTGTTTTCAACAGTAGCAGTTCCGGTATTATCTAATCCGGTACCCAGGTCGTTTACATATTTTCCATTGGTAAGGGTTACCAACTGCCGGTTGCCATTTGTTTTATCAATGATGCTGGTTAATACCCCTTGATTGGTATATGTAATGCGGAAAAAATTATTTTCTACCACATTGCCGGTGTTGGTACCGGCATTGCTAAATGATGAGCCTGCTATATTTTGTATTTCAAATACCTTATAGCCAACAGAAGGAATATTTATGGCTTCTACCCTGATGTGCTGCACCCCATTTTTGGTAATAAATTGAAAAGGTACTTCTGTATTGCTGGTTACATCCATAATTTTTATGGGGCCACTACCGGTATAGGCGTAATCTGCATAATCTGTACGTACCCATCCCAGGGGATTGAATGCATAAAAACGGGTGTTGCCGGATCCGTTGGTAATCAGGTTGCCCAGGTTGCTTTGTGCCAGTGTATACAGCTGATCTGCATAAGAAGAAAATGTATTTTCCAGCCGGGTTTGAAACGCAAAACGTTCTGCAAAAACTACAGCACTTTCAAAACCTAAAGAATGTTCCCAAAATAAACCAATGGCATTCCAGGCCTCTTTTTTTAAACTGTCCAGCGAGCTTGCAAAAGTGGGATTATAATTAACTACAATTGCGGCCATCGCTTCTGCGGCCCTTAATTTTTCCAGCGATCTTTTCATTTTAGCACTTAGCTCTGCAATTGAAGCACAGGCATGATCCCATTCATTGCCAAAAGTTTGTGTTACCGCAGGCAATGTGGCTCCGTAGGTATTTTCAAAATCTCTAAAAAAATCCACCTCGTTAGATATGATGACCTGGCGGCCGGCAGTGGAGCTGTCTATTGCGGCTTGTGTTAGTGCATCCTGCACCGTTTCTACATCATCCCATCCTACACCAAAGCCTGCAGCAATTTGGTAAGGATAAGGTACCGTATTTGTTTTTGCAGTTAGTCCTGCAATGGTTGGCCGCGGCATTCTTGCTTCGGCATAGCCGCCTAAATAAGTATTGAACCCGGGAGCCGTTATGCTGTACCATTTTAATAAAACTTTATTAGTGTCTAAACCTTTGTACCAGTAAATCTCTTTATCCCTGTTACCCATATTGGTTAGTTGTGTGCCGCAATCGCATACCCCATGCCAGCAATATTTTGCGCCAGACCCTTTCCACAATGATGCTAAACCCAGCGGCAGGGTTTGATTTTCCATAGCAATGGCCATATCAAAATCCAGGTTATAACGTCTTTCCAAATCGCCTGCATAATACATGCCCCGCAATACCGCTTCGGTAGGTACAGCACCAAAAGTTAATACAAGCGGAGAATACGGAACGGTTATTTTACCATTTCTTATTTGTGTAATCAGCCGGCTAAATTGTGCAGCGCTACGATATTTTTCATACGTACGTATCCAAAATGTGCCATCGCAATTCCATTTGCTTTGAAACTGGGGAGCATTACCACCAGTGGCATCATTGCGATCCATCCAGTAATCCAGCATATTTAAAAATGCCGCCTGGTAGGTAGCAGAATCTGCCGTCCACAAATAATCGGTATGATCATCATTAGAAATATAAATGCGCTTTTGCGCTGTTGCAGACAGCTGCCAAAAAAATAATAATGCAATAACCCCTAACTTAGTAGATGTTTGATTCATAATGCTGATTGAATTGCTTGAACTTTTAATACAGGCAGTTACCTGATAAAACAAATGGTTATGAAAAAGGGAAAGTTAGTTTTTAGGAAGGATAAAAATGGCGAAGACAAATGTAAGTTTTTTTTCTAAATAAAAATATTAACAGATAAATATTATCAATGAACATTGTAAGAAAAATTAATAGCCGAAAAAGAATTGCACTGGTAGCACACGACAATAAAAAAGCCGACCTGATTGAATGGGCCGAGCATAACAAAATTATGTTAGCACGGCATGAGCTTATTGCAACCGGCACCACCGGTAAATTATTAGAAGAAAAATTAGACCGGTCTGTAAAAAAAATGCTTAGCGGCCCCCTGGGTGGAGACCAACAAATTGGGGCTATGATAGCTGAAGGAAAAATAGATGTGCTGATATTTTTTTGGGACCCCATGGAAGCCCAACCACACGACAGTGATGTAAAAGCTTTATTAAGATTAGGGGTGGCCTGGAATATTCTGCTTGCCTGCGACAGGGCTACTGCGGATTTTATTTTAACCTCTCCATTAATGCAACAAGAGTATGATACGCAAATACCCGACTACAGTAACTATTTAAAAAGATCTGTTTTAAAATAAAAATTACACCTGTATTGAAGCCACTTTACAATTTATTTTACAATTTACTTCCTGTAAAAAAAGTTATTACAGACAGCCAGTTTTATTTATTAACTGATGCCGAAATAAAAAACATACGCAGTAAAGAAAACATTGCCGTGTGGACAGCTGCCTTTATTGGCGGTGCAGGTGTAGTGTTATTATACGCCCCACAATATGCTTACCCAGGTTTTTTTAATAACACGCCAATTACATTTTTTGGCAAAGCATATATTGTACCGCTTACATTAATTGTTTACACCCTCATTTTAGTAATTATAGAAATTTTATTACTTACCCTTTTAAATATATGGTGTGCACATGAGGTTGCGGTAGCCACCGGTTTTTTAAATTACCAGTTAAAAAAAGAAAAAAGAAACCTACTCATCAATATAAGTTTAGAAAAAAAAAACAAAGAAATTTTACAATACGGTATTGATCCTTTGCAGGGCATTAATAAAAAAGCATTGCTTGCCTGGAATTTTATTTTTATTTTAAAAGCTACCCTTAGCAACATGCTGTTTAAAGTTTTTGTGCAACGGGCTTTGGGGCGCTATGCTGTAAAAGCAGTACAGGACCTTGCCGGCATACCCATTTTTGCATTCTGGAACGCTTATGGTACCCGTATAATTTTAAAAGAAGCCCGTGTAATAATTATGGGGCAAAACCTTATTGAAGAAGTTTGTAAACTTATTAGAAAAGACCAGCGGCCTTCCGATGCATTTAAAAATTTATTGTACGATACGCTGCAATACATCGCCATAAGCAAAAGAGATTTTCACCAGAACCATTTTTTTCTTACCAAAAATTTATTCGACATCTACAATATTCAACCACAAAAAAAACATTTGCTGGAAGATGATTATTATAAAAAATTACAGGCAGCCGGTAAAGAAGAAAGAGAAGTGTGCCAGTTATTAATAACCATTGGTTTTTTACTGGATGGCCGGTTATCTAAAAACGAAAAAAGCCAAATTGCGGAATTACAGCAGGAAGGTCTTTTGGATATTGGCGCTGCCGAAATAAAAAAATACCAGCAAGATTTTTTAAGTGGCAAGGGAATTGATAGTTTAATCAGGAAATATATTTAATACAAAAATTCTGGAACAAAACTCTTGAAGGGTTTAATAAAAAAAACTCTTGGAGGGTTTAATAAATCCACAAGGTGAACCGAAGGGGTGCAGAACCCTCCAAGAGTTGTACAGTAACAAAAGGGTGTAAAAACCCTATCAAAACAAAACTCTTGGAGGGTTTAATAAATCCACCAGGAGAACCGAAGGGGTGCAAAACCCTCCAAGAGTTGTACAGTAACAAAAAGTTGTAAAACCCTATTAACACAAAACTCTTGGAGGGTTTAATAAATCACCAGGAGAAACAAGCGGGTGTAAAACCCTCCAAGAGTTGTACAAAAAATAAGCGGGGGCAAAACCCTCCAAGAGTTAATTATGAAACAAGAAAAAATATTTGTACCCAATTTAGGCCTGTGTATTTTAATGGATGCGATTGGTATGGCCACCTACGCCGTACCGTTTTTAGCAGAATTTGCGGATGTGATTTGGGCACCGCTTTCCGCTTTAATTTTTTATAAATTATTTGGAGGCAAATTTGGCCAACTGGGTGCAGGCTTAAATTTTTTAGAAGAAATAATTCCTTATACAGATGTAATTCCCACTTTTACCATTGCCTGGTTTATCCGGAAAAAACAGGCAGATAAATTGTTGCCGTAATTTTCTATTTAATTTTTTTAAAGCTGCACATCGCTTCGCTACCCTTTCGTAAATTGCAATATAATTAATCATGCAATTCAAACTAAATTCATCATATTCTCCGGCAGGCGATCAGCCACAGGCCATTCAGCAGCTTACCGAAGGTTTACTGAATGGTGAACGCTATCAAACTTTATTAGGTGTTACCGGCAGTGGTAAAACTTTTACCATGGCCAATGTTATACAAAATGTACAGCGGCCCGTATTGGTATTAACACATAACAAAACATTGGTGGCACAATTATATGGCGAGTTTAAACAATTTTTTCCGGACAATGCGGTTGGTTATTTTGTAAGCTATTACGATTATTATCAGCCCGAAGCTTATATGCCCGTAAGCAATACTTACATTGAAAAAGATTTAAGCATTAATGAAGAGTTGGATAAATTACGTTTGCAAGCCACCGCACAATTACTAAGTGGCCGCCGCGATATTATTATTGTTGCCAGCGTAAGTTGCATTTATGGTATGGGCAACCCTACCGATTACGAAAATGGAATTATCAGGATTACACAGGGGCAAAAAATTTCCCGCCAAGGATTTTTACATTCGCTGGTAAATTCTTTATACAACAGAAGCGAAGGTGATTTTAGCAGGGGCACTTTCAGGGTTAAAGGTGATACCATCGATATTAATTTGCCTTATGTAGATTTTGGTTACCGCATTACTTTTTTTGGCGATGAAATTGAAACGATTGAAACGCTGGAACTCAGCAGCGGCAAACGCATTGGTGTTGTAGAAAATGCGGCCATATTTCCTGCTACTTTATATGTGGCACCAAAAGATATGCTGCAGCAGGTAATACATGAAATACAGGATGAAGTGGCAGCGCAGGAATTGTATTATAAAAACTCCGGTAAATATATTGAAGCACAACGGATAAGTGAAAGAGTAAATTACGATTTAGAAATGATACGTGAACTGGGTTATTGCAATGGCATAGAAAACTATTCAAGATTTTTCGACAGGAGAAAACCCGGCACCAGGCCTTTTTGTTTGTTAGATTATTTTCCGAAAGATTTTATTTTAATGATTGATGAAAGCCATCAAACTATTCCGCAGGTAAGTGGTATGTATGGCGGCGACAGAAGCCGTAAATTAATTTTAGTAGATTATGGTTTTCGTTTACCCAGCGCATTAGATAACCGGCCATTAAATTTTCATGAGTTTGAAGCATTGACCGGACAAACCATTTTTGTATCTGCAACTCCTGCAGATTATGAATTAGAAAAAAGTGAAGGCATTGTGGTGGAGCAAGTGGTAAGGCCAACAGGTTTATTAGATCCGCCGATAGAAGTGCGACCGTCTATAAATCAAATTGATGATTTGCTGGATGAAATTGATAAGCGGATAAAAAAAGGCGATCGTGTTTTGGTTACTACATTAACTAAACGCATGGCCGAAGAGATGACGAAATATTTAGAACGTATCAACATAAAATGCAAATACATTCACAGCGAAGTAGATGCTTTGCAAAGAGTGGAAATTTTAAGAGAGCTACGCCTGGGTGTTATTGATGTATTGGTGGGTGTAAATTTATTAAGAGAAGGATTAGATTTACCCGAAGTAAGTTTGGTAGCTATTTTAGATGCGGATAAAGAAGGTTTTTTACGCAACGAAAGAAGCCTTACACAAACTG
>JAYURK010000013.1:0-20734 GCA_043756235.1 Ferruginibacter sp.
TTTTCTGCATTGAAAAACTTTACGGTGCCTTGTTGTTTGTCCATTTTAAATTGTATTGTATTATTTAATAAGGTGCAAATATAGTTTTTTATTAATAAAGTGGACATTATTATTTTTACCTTTTTTCAATGCTGTTTGATAACAGCAGCAAACCTACCGATACTTCTGTTATTGCCCGGGTAAGCTTTTGCCCTTTTATTTTATAACTTTACGCTTATTTTTTATTGTTTTATTCATTATCAATGTCAATATGAGTGCTATTAAAACAGTTATTACCGGTACGGGGAGCTTTATACCAGCAAATATTAAGCGTAATAAAGAATTTACAAGCCTTTATTTTTATGGGGAAGACAGCAAAAAAATTGAAACTGATCCCCTTGAAATTGTGGAAAAATTTAGGCTGATCACCGGAATAGCAGAACGGCGTTATGCCGATAACGATATGGATTCATCGGATATGGCAGCCATTGCGGCCCGCCACGCTATTGAAGATGCACAATGCGATCCTGAAACATTAGATCAGATAATTGTTGCCCATAATTTTGGCAATGTTATAAAAAATACGATTCAAACAGATGTTTTGCCTGCCCTTGCATCAAGAGTAAAACATGCATTGAAAATTAAAAACCCCAATTGTGTAGCTTATGATATTTTATTTGGTTGCCCCGGCTGGTTGCAGGGTGTAATACAGGCCGACGCATTTTTTAAAGCAGGAATTGCAAAAAAATGTTTGGTTATTGGTACCGAAACTTTATCGAGGGTGTTAGATGTATATGACCGGGACAGTATGATATTTTCGGATGGTGCCGGTGCCTGCGTGCTGGAAGCAAAAGATGCAGCACCAACATCAAGCGGGATTTTGGCCACGGGTGTTCAATCGCATTGCATGGATGAGGTAGACTATTTAAATATGGGCAAATCAAATTTTCCCGATGCTGATCCCAAAGTGCGCTATATAAAAATGAAGGGCAGAAAAGTTTATGAATACGCCATGAAGTATGTTCCGCAGGCAATGAAAGATTGCCTGGATAAAGCTGGGGTTAACATCCACGATCTTAAAAAAGTTTTCCTGCACCAGGCCAATGAAAAAATGGATGAAGGTATTATTAAGGCCATGTATAAATTATATCAAATAAAAGAAATGCCCAGCAATATAATGCCTATGAGCATACATAAATTAGGCAATAGTTCAGTAGCCACTATCCCTACTTTGCTGGACATGGTGCGAAGGAACAACATGACCGATCACCAGTTGAACGAAGGAGATATAATTTTATTTGCCTCAGTTGGTGCTGGTATGAATATTAATGCCGTGTGCTACAGGATATAGAATTTTGCGCATAACCGATTCGCTAAAATGTCGTCTGCGATAAACTAAACTACATTGTATAGTTTACTATTTTGCCTGCCGATATTGGTTATTAAAAAAGTATGTAAGTTATTGATTATTATACTTATAGAGTATAAGCGATAATTAGATTCGCCTGAAAGCCTTAATTAGCCTACATTTGCAAAAAAATACAACATGAATAATGATCTTATTATTAAGTTTTTAGAACCAGCTCACCTTGCAAAAAATGCAGTGAAGATTGAATTTAAAAAACGTAACACCATTGTTGGTGTATTTGTAAAAACAAACGATTACGAAGATTTAAAAGCCAAAAATTTCTGGCGTATTGTTACAGAAGCCAGCATTCCAGAATGGAAAAAAACTAATAACAATCAGTTGTCTAAAATTTTCAGTGGTTCAGAATTTACCCGTTTAACACAGGCTAAAGAAAAACCTGTTACCACTTAAAAAACAGCTGTTACCAAAATATTGCTTCGCCTGTTTTTAACCGGCCAAAATTAAAAGCCATCCCTGTTTTAAGGATGGCTTTTTAAATCCGCTGAACAGCAAGCCTAGTTTGTTTCTTCTGCGTATGCACTTACGGGCTCGCAGGTACAAATTAAATTTCTGTCGCCAAAAGTATTATTTACCCTGCTGATGCTGGGCCAAAATTTATTAAGTTTTACAAACTCCAAAGGAAAGGCTGCAGTTTCCCTGCTGTAATTGTGTTTCCAGTCGTTGGCACATATCACCATTTGAGTGTGCGGCGCATGTTTTAAAGGGTTATCAGCTTTGTCGGCCGTTCCATTTTCCACTGCCCTTATTTCTGCACGAATGCTTAGTAGGGCATCGCAAAAACGATCCAGTTCTGCTTTGTCTTCGCTTTCGGTTGGTTCTATCATTATGGTGCCTGCAACCGGGAAACTTAATGTAGGCGCATGAAAATTATAATCCATCAACCTTTTAGCAACATCTTCTGCTTCAATGCCGGCGCTTTGTTTAAATGGGCGCAGATCAACAATAAACTCATGTGCACAGGTACCATTTTTTCCGCTGTATAAAATTTTATAATCATCCTGTAAACGGGCTTTCATGTAATTGGCATTTAAAATAGCATACTCTGTACTCTTTTTTAAACCCTGTGGCCCCAGTAATTTTATATAAGCATAACTTATTAAAAGAATGCTGGTGCTGCCGTAAGGTGCAGCACTTACAGCGGTAGTGAGTTGTGAATGGTCAGTGGTGAGTAATAAGCCGTTATCTTTCCCGATTGATGATTCACTATTTACGAGTGCGATGTGACCTGGAAGAAAAGGCGCAAGCTTTTCATTTACACAAATGGGCCCCATGCCCGGGCCACCACCACCGTGTGGAATGGCAAAAGTTTTATGTAAATTTAAATGGCATACATCTGCACCAATATTTCCGGGAGAGGTTAAACCTACCTGTGCATTCATATTGGCACCATCCATATACACCAGGCCGCCGTTATCATGTATCAATGCGCAAATTTCTTTTATGCTCTCTTCAAAAACGCCATGCGTACTGGGATAAGTTACCATTAAACCAGCAAGAGTGGTTTTGTATTTTTCAGCATTTGCTCTTAAATCTTCCACATCAATATTGCCTGCTTCATCGCATTTTGTAACCACTACTTTAAAGCCCGCCATTACAGCGCTGGCAGGGTTGGTGCCGTGTGCAGAAATAGGAATTAAAATAACATTTCTGTTGGTTTCATTGCGGTGTGCATGGTAAGCCCTTATGGTTAGCAAACCTGCGTACTCACCCTGTGCGCCACTGTTAGGTTGTAAAGATGTAGCTGCAAACCCGGTAATATTACTCAACCAGTTTTCCAGTTCGGTAACAATTTTTTGGTAGCCTTTCCACTGGTAAGCGGGGGCAAATGGGTGTATGCCGCCAAACTCGGGCCAACTAACAGGAATTAATTGCGTAGCGGCATTTAATTTCATGGTACAGCTTCCCAGGCTTATCATGGAGGTGTTTAAACTCAGGTCTTTATTTTCTAAAGATTTTATGTACCGCATCATCTCTGTTTCGCTGCGGTGCGTATTAAAAACGGGATGTAATAAAAATTCAGAAGTGCGGGTTAATGCTGCCGGAATATTTTCTAACAAAATATCTGCATCAAAATTAGCGGTAGCGGTATCGTTGTTTTGCGAAGCAGCAAAAACATGCAGTATGTTTAGTACGTCATTTTGTGTGGTAGTTTCATCCAGAGAAATACCAATGTAGTTATGGTGAGAATAATTAAAATTAATTTCCTGTTGCTCTGCCAGTTTACGAATGGCAGCTGCATCGGGCACCTGAATTTTTAAAGTGTCAAAATAATATTCATTCACATTGTTAAAACCAATATCTGCCAGCTCATCACTTAAAGTTTGTGCTAACAGGCTTACTCTTTTACCTATATCTGTTAAACCATCAGGCCCATGATATACCGTATACATTGCCGCCATGTTTGCCAGCAATGCCTGGGCTGTACAAATATTGCTGGTAGCTTTTTCTCTGCGTATATGCTGCTCTCTTGTTTGCAATGCCATGCGTAAACAACGGTTGCCCTGTGCATCAATACTTACACCAATAATGCGGCCGGGGATATTTCTTTTAAAATCATCTTTGGTTGCAAAAAAAGCAGCATGCGGACCGCCAAAACCCATGGGCACACCCAGCCGTTGCGAATTGCCAATTGCAACATCGGCACCCAGCTCTCCCGGAGGTGTAAGTAAAGTAAGCGATAACAGGTCTGTTGCCATTACCACCAGCGCATTTACACTATGTACTTTATTAATAAAATTTCGGTAATCTTCAACAGCACCATTGGCATTGGGATACTGCACTATTGCACCAAAAAAAGATTCATCCAATGTTTGGGTTTTGTAATCGCCAAAAACCAACTCAATATTAATTGGCGTAGCACGGGTAATAAGCACTTCTTTGGTTTGGGCAAAAACATTTTCATCTACAAAAAATTTGGGTGCAGTAATATGGTCATGGTCTTTATTTTTATGATTGAACAACATGGCCATGGCTTCTGCTGCGGCAGTACCTTCATCCAAAAGGCTGGCATTGGCAATGGGCAGGGCAGTTAAATCGCTAACCATAGTTTGGTAATTCAGTAAACTTTCCAGGCGGCCCTGTGCTATTTCTGCCTGGTAAGGCGTATACTGTGTGTACCATCCCGGGTTTTCAAATACGGTACGCAAAATAACACTGGGTACAATAGTATTATAATATCCTGCCCCAATGTAAGATTTAAAAACTTTATTCAGGGAAGCGGTACTCTTTAAATCAGTAAGGTATTCATATTCGCTTACAGGCCCTGCAGTTTGTAAGGGGCTTTGCAAACGGATAGATGCCGGTACCGTTTTATCAATTAATTCCGCTACGGAATTTACACCAATGGTTTGTAACATAGCTTCAGTTTCCTGTGGGTTGGGGCCAATATGCCTTGCCGTAAATTCTTGCTGTTGTTTCTTAAAAAGATTCATAAATTTTTATTTTTTCAGCCCCGCCTATCCTTTCGCCAGTTGGCGGAGTGGGAAAAGGAGAAGATCATTCAGGAGATTATGGTTCTGTTTTTTTTACTATTAATTATTTATGCTATCAGTCTTCATCGGCATTATACTTACAAAGAATATCTTTCTATAATAGTGACCGCTTTTATGCCGCCGCAAAATTACGATAACCTTACAAGATTTTAACTCAATAAAATGGTTGATTTTTTACTGTGGACAACTGCTGTATAACCCCGAAGCATTACATTGAAAATGCCATTGAGAACAATGGCATTAAAACAATTTTATACAATAAAAGTTCAGAATAATTAGAAATTAATCAGTATTCTATGCAATCACTATTCATATACCGCAAGCACTGGTACTTTACTTTGATAAATCATTTTTTTAGTATGCTGTGTTTTAAAGAATCTTTCGTAAAAACTATGGTGTTTTGGCGCTGTAATTATAATATCAATATTTTTATCTTCAGTAAATAAATTTACGGCTTCATGAAAATCATACAACCTCATAAAATAAAATTCCGGATTAAAATCCTTTAACAATCCTTCCATTTTATCCCTTTCTTCTTTAAAGGCATCAGTTAGGGAAATATAATGGCTTTCATCTACATTTAATACATGCACAGAAGGCTTAAAATCCTGCAACACTCTTTTAATAGTTAGCAGGGTGGGGCTTTCCTCCACGTATTTCATTTCTGAAGTAATTACCACATTTTCAATTTGATTAAAGCGGGCCTCTTCGGGTACAATCAGCACCGGGCATACATTCTTTTCTGCCATCTTTAGGGTGTTGGTACCATAAAATCGTTGCGCCAAACCCGATTTGCCTGTTAACCCCATTACTATCATATAAGCCGATCTTACATGGGCATAAGCATTAAGGCAGTCTATAAAATTATCTCCCGACTCAGTGTAAGTTTCAATTTGTGCTGTACAGGCCTGTAACTCTTTTTTTAAACTGTCTAAATAATTATGTGCCATATTTACATCTTCATGGCCTGAATAATAATGGTACAAAATAATGTTTACGTTATTCCTGTTTTTGTACATATTACAGGCATAATGGGCTGCATTAAATGAGGTTTCAGAAAAATCGAGGGGAACAATAACTTGTAACATCTACTTTTAATTTTTTTACAAAATAACTGAAATTATACGCTTAACCCATAAAATTTCTTTTAACATACCTAAACAGGCTTTGCGTGGCAGGGTTTAAAAACGATATTTGCATAATGGAAGAGGACTTAATGGTTAATTGGGAAAAAAAATCGGCAGATCATCAAAAGGTGTACAAGCAATATTTGCACCGTGCAGATAAGAATAAAGTATTGAAGCTTTTACCGGATTTACACGATGAGGCTTTTGAAAAAATTGATTGCCTGCAATGTGCCAATTGCTGCAAAACTTATTCGCCGCGATTTAAAACACCCGATATTAAGCGCATTAGTAAACACCTTAAAATGAAAGAAGGTGATTTTATCAATACTTATTTATTTATTGACAGTGAGGGCGACTATGTTTTAAAAACAAAACCCTGCAGTTTTTTGGGCGCTGATAATTATTGTACCATTTATGATGTAAGGCCTTCCGATTGCCATCGTTTTCCTTATACCGATGAAGATGTATTTATAAAACGGCAGCAACTTACCCAAAAAAATTCCACCTTTTGCCCCATTGTTTATTTTGTGCTGGAAAAATTAACTGCTGCAAAATAAATTTACAGCATTTTAAAAATTATTTGTTTTAAAATGTAGTGTGCTGTTAATTTTTTAAGAATGGCCGTCACATTTATTTAGTTGTAAGTTCTGTGTATGCAGCTTCAAGCGGCCGCGATAAGCCATCACCTTTCCATTGGCCAATACCCGGAAATGTGGTAGCTTTTAAAATTTCTTCTTTTGATCTACCGGCTTTAATTTCGCTATCCACAAATTTTAAAATATTACCCAGGTAATCACCAAAGGCTTTAAGGTCGGTAGTATTTGCAATTATTTCAAAGCCTTCTGCAGCATGGCCGCATACAATTTTTGTATTGGTATCAAAAGTGGCGGCTGCTTTATCCAGTACATTTATCCAACTGCCCATATTGGCGCCGGCACTTTTATCAACAAAGGGATGACGCCTGTTAAACATTAAATCTCCCATGTGAACAATGTTGGCATGTTGAAAATGAATAAGACTGTCGCCATTAGTATGGGCTGCACCAAAATAATGCAGCATAATTTTTTCTTTACCCATTTTTTGGGTCCAGGTATTAGTAAAAGTTTGATCGGGGTATAATTGTTTATCCTCTGTTTTATTTTTTATGGCCGCATTTTTTTGATTAACCAATGAATTTGCGTGCGCCAATACATGCGGCACCAAATCTTTAAAAGCAATATTGCCCGATGAATGATCGCCATGGTGATGAGTATTAATTAAAAGTTTGAAAGGTTTTTTGCTTTTCTTTTTCAGCTCATCAATTAAGTGCTGGCTTTGCTCGGGAAATTGTGAGTCTACCACCACAATCCCTTTTTTTGAAATGAAAAAAAGTATGGTGCCGCCTCTTTCGGTAAACACACCAATATCATCAGTAAGCATTTTTATTTTAAAAGCAGGCTGTGCAAAAAATGCTGCAGCGGATTGTTTATTCAACAAGGCTAAGCCAGCAATTGTAATACCTGTATTTCGGATAAAAGTTCTGCGTTGCATAAAGTTTGTAAGTTTAGTAAAGTAAATTACAACTTACTGCAGAATAATTAGAAAAAAGGATTAAGTTTTATATTGAAGGCCAAAAATAAATGCCTTCATCCCAAAGACGTTGAAATTATATTTGCACTTTAATCACCAGCTTTTGTATGGGGTTATCGTCGGCCGCAATCATGGGGGCATGTACATCTTCGGGAAAGAAAATTACAAATTGCCCATTGGTTAATTGAAAATACATATCGGGCACATCGTTAAAAAAGCTCACATCTTTTTCAGGATTGTAATCGCCTTTTGGGGCCGTACAATTATGGCGTGGCTTCCAGCCAAAAGTTTCCTTGCCTTTTATGCAAACCTGGATGTCGATATTTTTATTGTGGCATTCAAATTTTGCAATGGATTCTGCTGCAGACATACCTTCTTTTTGAGAGAAGATGGCTTTTAATCCTTCGGCAATATCGTATTTACCTGCTGCAATATTTGCAAGATCGGTACTGTTGATGTACTCAAATGCTTTTGCAAATGAGGGATGCAAACTAAAATACTTTGATGCGTTTTGTAAAGTGTCTATAATCATTAAGAGCCCCTGTCCCCTAAAGGGGAACTTAGTTTTAAAGTGTATAATAAAGATCAGAGTTTGTAAGAATGAAACACACCGAATTTAATTTGTTGAATAAAGCCCTAAAAGTAAAAGAGTGCGACGCCAATGAAGATCAAAAGAGTCACTAATGTTTGTCCCAAAAAATACATAATCAAAATTAATGTACTAACGAATAATTCAAATAGAGTAGCTACCTAAGTTCCCCTTTAGGGGACAGGGGCTCACCTTTGCACCCTTCCGCTTCCATCACCCTTCATCAACTCTTTTACATCGTTTAATGTAGCATGATTTAAATCGCCGGGTATGGTATGTTTTAATGCACTTGCTGCAACGCCAAACTCTGCAGCATCTGCGGTGCTCATGCCGGTAACCAGGCCGTAAATTAAACCGCTGGCAAAACTATCGCCGCTGCCTACACGGTCTACAATACGTACATTATATTTTTTGGTGTGGTGAAAAGCTTTGCCATCATACACCAATGCACTCCAGCCATTATCACTGGCACTGTAGCTTTCTCTTAATGATGAAGCGATAAATTTAAAATTAAATTTTGCCTGCATCTGGTTAAATACATCTTTAAAACCATCAAGGTTTAATTCGCCTTTGGTAACATCGGTGTGTGCAGCTTTAAAACCTAAGCAGGTATCAGCATCTTCTTCGTTGCCAATACACACATCTACATAGCGGCACAATTCCGTCATCACCTGTTGTGCTTTTTCTTTGGTCCATAATTTTTTACGGTAATTTAAATCTATGCTGGTAGTAATGCCTTTTGCTTTAGCCGCTTTTAATGCAGCCATTGTTAATGCCGCAGCTTTATCACTTAATGCAGGTGTAATACCGGTGGTGTGAAACCAATCGGCACCATCTAATATTTTATCAAAATCAAATTCACTGATGTCTACATCCGCAATAGAAGCGCCTGCCCTGTCGTACACCACCTGCGATGCCCTCATACTTGCACCGGTTTCTAAAAAATAAATACCCAGCCTGTCGCCACCACGGGCAATAAATTGTGTATCTACTCCATAGCGGCGCAAATGATTTATTGCTGATTGCCCGATGGGATTATTAGGTACTTTGGTTACAAAAGTTCCGTTCTCACCATAATTACAAATTGCAGCAGCAACATTTGCTTCGCCACCACCATAGGTAACATCAAAAGTATCGGCTTGTACAAAACGTTTATAATCGGGGGTAGATAAACGCAACATAATTTCTCCGAGTGTAACAACTTTTTTTGGCATTGCTAAAAATATTAAATCTTTTTAAAAATAATTTACTGCTTTGTCATTCAAAGATGATTATTTATTATTTAACTATGCTTGAAATTTACGTAATCGTTTGCGTAACTATTTATCAGTTTGTAATTAAATTAAAATAATATTGTTGAACGATAAATATATTTTGCAATGAAAAAAGATTTGCTGCTGCAATTAATTCCGCAACAGGGTATGTTACCGCTCTATTTTAATAAAGATACCCAAACCAGTATTGAATTGCTGAAAGCTTTGTACAGTGCCGGCGTACGCACTGTGGAATATACCAACAGGGGCGAAGCGGCTTTGGCAAATTTTAAAGCCATGAAAAAAGTTTGCGAAACAGAATTGAAAGATATGTACCTGGGTGTTGGTACTATAAAAAATGGCGACATGGCGCAAACTTTTATTGATGCCGGTTGCGATTATATTATTTGCCCGGGACTTGTTGAAAGTGTAGCAAAAGTTGCTGATGCCCACCACATGCTTTGGGTGCCGGGTTGTATGACGCCTACTGAAATTATTGCTGCCGAAACTTTGGGAGCAAAGATGGTAAAACTTTTTCCGGGAAATATTATTGGTATGGCATTTATGAGTGCGGTAAAAGAATTGTTTCCTAACTTGTTGTTTATGCCTACCGGCGGTGTAGATACCAGCAAAGAAAATATTGAAGGTTGGTTTAAAGCCGGTGTGTGTGCTGTGGGTATGGGCAGTAAATTGGTAAGCAAAGAAATAATGGCAAATAAACAATACGATTTGCTTATTGAAGAAACAAAAAAAGTGATGGCGGTAATAAAAGATTGTAAGAAATAATTGCGCTATTAACTCCCTGAAATAATTGGAGCATGCAGCCTGATAAAAAAATTTCAACAAAGCTATATGAACGAAAAAATTGGTAAGTACCGCTGGACGATTTGCGGCTTGTTATTTTTTGCAACTACGGTTAATTATTTAGACAGGCAGGTATTAAGTTTACTGCAGCCTTATTTATCCGGACCGGATATGTTTAACTGGTCAAATTCCGACTACGCCAATATTACTTCTGTTTTTCAATTTGGCTATGCACTTTCCATGTTATTTGCCGGCAGAATAATTGATAAACTTGGTACCAAAAGCGGTTATGCATGGGCAATTGTTATATGGTCGCTTGCCGCAATTATTCATGCCGCCGCTATTCCAATTGGCGAGAGTATTTCAGTTGTGTTAGGTTGGTTTGGCATTGCAGGTTTTTCTATTTCAGTTTTGGGTTTTATGTTTTCACGTGCAGTACTTGCATTTGGCGAGGCTGGAAATTTTCCTGCTGCAATAAAAGCCACTGCTGAATATTTTCCAAAAAAAGAAAGATCATTTGCTACAGGTATTTTTAATTCTGGCTCTAACATAGGAGCCATACTTGCGCCTTTAACAGTGCCGTGGATTCAGAAAAATTGGGGATGGGAATGGGCATTTATTATAATGGGGTTAGTAGGATTTGTATGGTTGATTTTCTGGTTGATTTATTATGAAAAACCCGAAAAGCAAAAAAGATTATCTGCCGCAGAATTGGCTTATATAAAATCTGGCGAAGAAGAAATTGCTGCAGTAAATACTGAAACAGATAACAAAGTATCGTGGGTAAAATTGTTAGGTTATAAACAAACATGGGCATTTGCTTTTGGAAAATTTATGACTGACGGCGTGTGGTGGTTTTTTCTTTTCTGGCTGCCAGCATTTTTAAAAGTTCAATATGGTATTGTAGATAAAGCCGTAATGCTGCCATTGGCAACTTTATATACTATTGCCATGGTGGGCAGTATTATGGGCGGCTGGTTTCCTGTGTATTTTATAAGGAAAGGTTATACAGCATACGATGGCAGAATGAAAGCAATGTTGCTGATTGCATTTTTTCCTTTGGTAATTTTATTGGCACAACCATTAGGGTACATCAGTTATTGGGTACCTGTTTTATTAATTGGTATAGGTGCATCTGCCCACCAGGCATGGAGTGCAAATATTTTTACAACAGTATCTGATATGTTTCCTAAAAAAGCAATTGCATCAGTTGTGGGTATTGGTGGAATGGCTGGTGGTATTGGAGGTGTGGTAACTTCAAAATTAGGAGGCTGGCTTTTTGATTCTTATAAATATGCAGGCATTGCAAAATCGTGGATAGCTGCAAAAGCAGCCGGGTTGGGGGATTATGTAAGCAAATTACAGTCGTTAAATCTGGTTAATAAAAAAGGAGAAACCATTGATCTTAATAAAGTTGATTTAAGAAATTTACCAAAAGAAGTTACAGAGCAACTTCAATCAGTTGATACCGGAATGTTTGATAAATTACTACAGTTGCAAAAACCATTAGTTGCGGTTGAAATGTCTACCTCTTACACCATTATGTTTGCTATTTGTGCGGTAGCATATTTAATTGCCTGGGTGGTAATGAAAACTTTGGTACCAAAATATAAACCCATTACCGATTTGTAAAGGTTGCCATCAATTACAATAATCAACTCTAAAAAATATACAAAGGGGTTTCAATTTTGAAACCCATTTTCGTATAAAATAATTCGTGTAATTCGTGCCTTCATAATTCGTGTTGTCCTTTACAAAGAATTCCGCAACGTTAAATAAAACCTTGCTTCAATATGCTCTACAGATTTATTGAGTATTAATTCCGCTGCTTTTTCTCCCATCATCTGAAAGTCGGTGGATATGGTAGTAATACCATTTAAGATAATTTTTTTAAGTGCAGTTTCATTGTAAGAAATTACGCCTACATCTTTTCCTATCTTCAATTTTTTATTTAAAACTTTTTCAATAAGCAGTACAAGGTCATCTTCCATTAAATTAATGTACACTTCGCCTTTATTAATTTCCTCTTTGCTGATGTCGTGTACAATTTTATGGTTAAAAGCATACTGCTGGCAAAATTTTGCAAAGCCGGTTGTAATTTCGTCGGGGTGGTAAGTATACTCGGGCAAAATAATATTAAGTGTATGATACTTACTTAAATGGGGTAATGCCTGTTCCAGTGCAATGTAAATATCCTTATCAAAGTTTTCGTAAATGGCACCATAATCACCCGTTACTCCCGGTACCAGTTTATCTAATAAAATTAATTTTTCTTTAGGGATATTATTTAAAATTTTATAAGCATTTTCGCTGCCTTCCATAAAATGCGGAATGATGACATAATAATTATAATCCTCTTTATTATTAAGTAATAAATTTTTAAATAAAGAAAAGTTATTGTTGTAAATATAAAAATCAATGGCAGCCGAATCGCCCAAAGTGCTTACAAAGGCATCGTAAATAATTTTTTTATGGGCACTTAGTTTGTTGAACATCAGAAATATTTTTATCTTTTGTCCAACGTCCACATTTTTTATATAGTAACCTTTACCCGGCACCGAGCCAATGATGCCGCTTTTTTTTAAGTAGCGGTAACCTTTTTCGGCAGTGTCACGGGATATTTCAAATTCAAAACTTAGTTCGTTAATAGAAGGCAGTACATCATCCAATTGCAGTTTCTGGCTTTCAATAGCTTTAATAATACAGTTGGCCAGCTGCTGGTATTTTGGCGTGGCCGAAAATTCATCTATATAGATAAGTTTATTAAAGGGTGCTAGCATTGTTAGTAGAATTCTGTTGCTTTTTTTGTAAAAAATTACTTAAACAAATGTAGCTGATTTATACATCACATGATAGTACATGATGCAACAGAAAGCTTTTGATTTTATTTTACATATTAATTGTTGAGCTATATTTAAAAAAAACTAATTGTATGGGAGTTATCCTGGGTGTACTTTTTCATTTTATTGGTGGTTTTGCATCGGGCAGTTTTTACATGCCTTATAAAAAAGTAAAAGGCTGGAGTTGGGAAAGTTTTTGGATTGTGGGAGGATTATTTTCATGGTTAATTGTACCACCGCTTGCTGCGTATCTTACCATCCCGGATTTTATGGATATCATAAAAAATTCTTCATCAACTGTTTTGGGTGCTACTTTTTTAATGGGTTTATTATGGGGCATTGGCGGTTTAACCTATGGCCTGGGTGTTCGTTATTTGGGTGTATCGCTGGGCAGTTCCATCATATTAGGTTTGTGTTCTGTTTTTGGTGCATTGGTGCCGGCAGTATATTATTATTTTAATCCTAAAACAGGAAAAGATACCATTGCAGATTTGTTTGGTACCACCTGGGGTTTAACGGTAATGCTGGGTTTGCTCCTTTGCGTTGTAGGGATTATAATTTGTGGTAAGGCAGGTGGTATGAAGGATAAGGACCTGGCACTTAGTGAAGCGGATGCATTGCATATAGATGCTCACGGTGGTGCGGACACAAAATTTAAACCTTCACATATTGATGCATCGGGCAGCGAATTTCTTTTAGTTAAAGGCTTGATATTAGCAATTATTTCGGGTGTGTTAAGCGCCTGTTTTAGTTTTGGTATTGAGGCCGGTACTTCAATGGGTATAACTGCAAATGAGTTATGGAAAGCTGCTAACCCTGCAGAGACCGGCGAATTTTTATTTCGTAATAATGTAATTTTTGTAGTAATACTTTGGGGTGGCTTAACCACCAACTTTATATGGTGCATGATTTTAAATGCACGTAACAAATCTTTTGGCGATTACACCAACAATAAAACACCACTCTTAAAAAATTATTTGCTTTGTGCGTTAGGCGGTACCATGTGGTTTTTACAATTTTTCTTTTATGGTATGGGCGAAAGTAAGATGGGCAATGGTGCAAGCTCGTGGATATTACACATGTCGTTTATAATTTTGGTAGCCAACATGTGGGGCATTGTTTTAAAAGAATGGAAAGGCGTAACAGAAAAAACCAGGAGAACCATTATACTGGGCATTGCCACTATCATAATTTCAGTACTGGTTGTAGGATACGGCAATCACCTGCACGATAAACTGAAAGAAAATAAAAATACCGAAAACGAAAAAGTTATAACATATGTCAGTTCAAACAGCACAATTTAAAAATGTAAGCTACCTGTGGGATGAGGCCAAAGCCGCAACTATGGCCGGGGATGAAGTAGCTTTATTAATTTACCGCTCTAATCTATTAGGAGCCGATTTGCGTCTTACCAATTATGGCGGCGGCAATACCTCCTGCAAGGCCATGGCAAAAAATCCATTAACCGGGGAAGATACAGAAGTAATGTGGGTAAAAGGAAGTGGCGGAGATATTGGTACGTTGAAAAAAAATGGATTAGCAGCATTATATGTTGACAGGTTACGCAGTTTAAAAAATGTATACCGGGGCCTGGCACACGAAGATGAAATGGTGGAATTATTTAATCATTGCATTTATGATTTAGCTTCCAAAGCACCATCAATTGATACTGCGCTGCATGGCTTTCTTCCCTTTAAACATATTGATCATTTGCACCCTGATGCAGCCATTGCCATTGCCGCAGCAAAAGATGGTAAAAAAATTACGCAGGAATTATTTAGCGGTACAATAGGATGGGTAGAATGGCAAAAGCCCGGTTTTGATTTAGGACTGCAATTAAAACAATGCCTTGATGAAAATCCGGGCATACGTGGTATAATGTTAGGCTCTCATGGTTTATTTACCTGGGGCGATACCGCTTACGAAAGTTATGTAAATACTTTAGAAGTAATTGAGCGTTGTGCCGATTACTTAAATGATAATTACGGAAAAAAAGGACCGGTATTTGGCGGCACCAAAATTCAAGCTGCACCAAAAGAAGAAAGACTGAAACAGGCTGCTGCCCTTGCTCCAGTTCTAAGGGGTTTCTGTTCGTCTCAAACAAAAATGGTAGGGCATTTTACTGATGACGAAAGAGCATTAGAATTTATCAACTCCAATGATTTGGCAAAATTAGCAGCGATGGGTACCAGCTGCCCCGATCATTTTTTACGTACCAAAATTTGTCCGCTTGTTTTGTCGCTGCAGGCCGGGCAAGATTTAAGTAATGTTACAGCAATTAAAGAAATATTGATTCATGAGTTTGAAGCCTACCGGAAAATGTATGCCGAATATTACGATTACTGTAAACATCCAAACAGTCCTGCAATTAGAGATGCTAATCCTGTAGTTATTTTATATCCCGGTGTGGGCTTATTTACTTTTGCAAAAGATAAACAAACAGCACGGGTAGCCGCAGAATTTTATATTAATGCCATTAATGTAATGAAAGGCGCAGAAGCCATTTCTGAATATACATCTTTACCAAGGCAAGAAGCTTTTAATATTGAATACTGGCTTTTAGAAGAAGCCAAACTGCAGCGTATGCCTAAGGCCAAACCTTTAAGCGGTAGAATTGCATTGGTTACCGGAAGTGCAGGCGGAATAGGAAAAGCCATCGCCAAAAAATTTGCAGCAGAAGGCGCATGTGTTATCATTAATGATATTAACGAAGAAAGATTACAGGCAGCAACAGATGAATTTCAAAAACTGTTTGGAAAAGATAATGCAGCGGCTGTTACACTCGATGTAACCAGTAAAGAAACTATTGCTAAAGCAATGGAAAGTGCAGCACTCGCTTTTGGTGGTGTAGATATCATTGTAAACAACGCAGGTATCAGCACTTCAAAATCTATTGCCGATCATACTATTGCCGATTGGGATAAATTGTACGATATTTTAGTAAAGGGACAATTTTTAGTTTCGCAGGCGGGTATTGCTGTAATGCAAAAACAAAATATTGGCGGCGATATCATCAATATCGTTTCTAAAAACGCTGTAGTGGCCGGGCCAAATAATGCAGGCTACGGTTCTGCAAAAGCAGCGCAGGCTCACCTTACAAGATTAATGGCTGCAGAAGTAGGTGCAGATAAAATAAGGGTAAATACTGTTAATCCTGATGCAGTAATTGCCGACAGCAATATTTGGGCTGGCGGCTGGGCTGAAGGAAGAGCAAAAGCTTACGGTATTACTGTAGAAGAATTACCAGCCTATTATGCCAAACGCACTTTATTAAACGAAACCATTTTGCCGGATGATATTGCCAACGCATGCTTTGCATTTGCTGGGGGCTTACTAAATAAATCTACCGGCAATGTATTAAATGTAGATGGCGGTGTGGCTATGGCATTTTTACGCTAAACTTTTTTTAATAAAACCCACCAGCAAAAAAGGTTGATGATATGTAATCTATCAGCCTTTTTTTTAAAACATTTTTTTTCAAAAAATATTTTTTGTATGAACGATGAAAAAATTGCTGACAATACAACTATCCAAAATCTTTCTTCAACAGGATTAAGGGAACATCGTGTTGCCTTTAAAATGCAATTGTTTGCCGGTAAAAAGGAAGAATATAAAAAACGCCACGATGACATTTGGCCTGAGCTGGTAGCATTATTAAAAAAAACCGGCCTCAGTGAATATTCTATTTTTTTAGATGAATCCACCAATAGTTTATTTGGAGTTTTAAAAACACAGGATGCGGCATTATTAAATAACTTGCCTGCTCATCCGGTAATGCAGCGTTGGTGGAAATATATGGGTGATATTATGGAAAGTAATGCAGATAATTCGCCGGTGAGTGTGCCAATGGAAGAAGTTTTTTATTTACCTTAATGCACAAATGAAAAACTGTCAGGCTGAGCTTGTCGAAGCCGGGCTGCTTTGTAAAAGAGCCAACATTTTTTTTACAGACCGCCTTCGACAAGCTCAGGCTGACATTCTGCAAACTGAAACCAGCATATTTTAAAATAAAGAAGATGTTATTAAACAAACAACTAATCGCTGATAGTAACACCGGCGCTTTAAAAGATCATCAACGTAAATTTAATTTTACTGCCGAAGGCATTGCTAATGTTGAAGAAATTATAAAAAAGTTAATGGCTTTCCAGGTAGCGATACCGAGTTGGGCATTGGGAACCGGCGGTACAAGGTTTGGCCGTTTTCCCGGTGCAGGCGAGCCCGGTAGTTTAGAAGAAAAAATTGAAGATGTTGGGTTGCTGCATGCCTTAAATAATTCAAGCGGTGCAATATCATTGCATATTCCCTGGGATATTCCTGCTGATGCAAATGCCATAAAAAAGTTGGCAGCACAGCATGGTTTATTATTTGATGCAGTTAATTCCAATACTTTTCAAAATCAACCTAACCAAAAAGAGAGTTACAAATTTGGTTCGCTGCAGCATGTAGATAAAGCGGTACGTAAACAAGCAATCGAACATAATATTGAGGTTATAAAACATGGTGTTGCATTAAATTCAAAATCGTTAACCGTTTGGATTGCCGATGGCAGTTGTTTTCCGGGGCAATTAAATTTTAGAAAATCGTTTGAAAATACTTTAGAAAGTCTGCAGGAGATTTATGCAGCATTACCCGCCGACTGGAAGATGTTTGTGGAGTACAAAGCATACGAACCCAATTTTTATTCTATGGCAGTGGGAGATTGGGGGCAATCATTATTGTATGCAAACAAATTGGGTAAACAGGCCTATACATTAGTTGATCTTGGTCATCATTTGCCTAATGCAAACATTGAACAGATTGTTTCTTTATTATTAATGGAAGGTAAGCTGGGTGGCTTTCATTTTAACGACAGTAAATATGGCGATGATGATTTAACTGTAGGCAGCATGAAACCTTACCAGTTGTTTTTAATTTTTAACGAACTGGTAGAAGGTATGGATGCAAAAGGAATGAACCATGCTACTGATTTAGGCTGGATGATAGACGCAAGCCATAATGTAAAAGATCCGCTAGAAGATTTATTGCAATCGGTAGAAGCGATAATGATTGCATACACTCATGCTTTACTTGTTGACAGAAAAAAATTAAATGAAGCGCAACAAAATAATGATGTAGTGGCAGCGCAGGAAATATTGCAAAATACTTTCCGTACCGATGTACGCTCTATTGTTGCCGAAGCAAGATTAAGAGCCGGCGCAGCTTTAGATCCTTTATCATTTTTTAGAAATGGAAAAATAAGAGCACAGCTAATTAAAGATAGAGGAACGAATACAATTGCGACAGGATTGTAAACCCCCATCCCGTAAAGGGGTGAAACAACACTTTTTTATTGTTGATTTTTTTACTAAAGATGATGGGTTTAAATAAAAGTGATAACAAAGTAGAAGTGCCCGGCCTCCCCTCTCTACCGGAGAGGGGACCGAGGGGAGAGGCTGTTATAGCAATCTTTGATGTTGGTAAAACCAATAAAAAATTATTTTTGTTTGATGAACATTACCGGATAATTTTTGAAAAAACTTTACAGTTTACTGAAACAGCAGATGAAGATGGCGACCCTTGCGAAAATTTAGAAGCACTTACGCTATGGGGAAGAGATTCGTTAAAAGAATTAATGGATTTAAAAGCGTTTGACATTAAGGCGTTGAATTTTTCTGCCTATGGTGCAAGTTTTGTGCATATTGGTAAAGATGGAAAACCTGTAGCACCTTTGTATAATTATCTAAAACCATTTCCAGAAGCGTTAAAGAAAAAATTTTACGAAGATTATGGTGGAGAAATTCCGGTATCAATGATCACTGCTTCGCCGGTACTGGGCAATTTAAATTCGGGGATGCAATTATATTGGTTAAAAAATAAACATCCTGAAATATTTAAGAAAATAGAATTCGCTTTACACCTTCCGCAATATTTAAGTTATTTAATTACGGCTCAGCCTTACAGCGATATCACCAGCATTGGTTGCCATACAGGCCTCTGGAATTTTCGGCAGAATAATTATCATGAATGGGTATTGCGTGAAGGCATTGCAGAAAAATTAGCGCCCATTTTTTCATCGGCAGATGTAGTGGAGGCAAGGGCTTTCTGGAAAGATTTTAAAATAGGCATTGGCCTGCATGATTCTTCTGCCGCATTAATTCCTTACCTGGCATGTTTTACCGAACCGTTTATTTTAATTTCTACCGGCACCTGGTGCATTACTTTGAATCCATTTAATAAACATCCTTTAACTGAAAAAGAATTGCAGCAGGATTGTTTGTGTTACATGAGTTACAAAGGCGAGCCTGTAAAAGCCAGCCGTTTATTTGCAGGTAACGAGCATGAGATAGAAACAAAAAGACTGGCACAACATTTTAATGTGGTACAGGATAATTATAAAACAGTGGAGTACAATGAAAAAATTATTGCTTCACTAAACGGAAATAATCCGGGAGTACCTGAAGTAAAATTTGCTCAAAGAAATTTAGCTGATTATAAAAATTATGAAGTTGCTTATCATCAGTTAATCCTTGATATAATGTGGCAGCAACTGGCTTCCACCAAACTGGTAATACAGGACGATAATGTAAACCGCATATTTGTTGATGGAGGCTTTAGTAAAAATTCTATTTACATGCATTTGCTTGCAGAAGCTTTTCCTCAAATGGAAGTGTATGCAGCAAGTGTTGCGCAGGCCACGGCTGTTGGTGCTGCGTTGGCCATTCACCAGCACTGGAACACCAAACCTTTGCCCGGCGATATTATTGATTTAAAATTTTATGCAAAACCAAGTTTACCGTGATGAATGTTGGATTATTTATTCCCTGTTATGTAAACCAGTTTTATCCGCAAGTGGCTATTGCAACACTGGAGTTGCTGGAAAAGTTTAATTGTAAAGTTGGTTATCCTTTGCAGCAAACCTGCTGCGGCCAACCAATGGCAAACTCCGGGTACGAAAAATTAGCACAACCCTGCAACGAATTATTTACTGAAAATTTTGCGGAGTACGATTATGTTGTTTGTCCTTCGGGAAGCTGTACGCTGCATATTAAAGATCATTTGCACAGCAATAAAAATAAAAATGCATCCACTGAAATTCAGCATAAAATTTTTGAATTAACCGAATTTTTAGTAGATGTTTTAAAAGTAGAAAATATAAATGCAAGTTTTCCTTACAGGGTTGGCGTACATCAAAGTTGCCACGGGCAAAGGGGCTTGCATACTGCACAAATGAGTGAGCTGGTAGCCGCACCATTTAGTAAAGGAGATTTTTTATTACAAAAAGTAAAAGGGTTGGAATTAATAAAACTAAACCGCACAGATGAATGTTGTGGTTTTGGCGGTACGTTTTGTGTGGTAGAAGAAGCCGTAAGTGTAAAGATGGGCAAGGACAGAGTTACCGATCATGAAAAAAATAATGTAGAGGTAATTACCGGCGGCGATATGAGTTGCCTGATGCACCTGGAAGGGATTTTAAAAAGAAAAAAAAGCAATATTCAGGTAAAGCATATTGCGGAGATTTTGAATGGTTGAATGGTTGAATGGTTGATTGGTTAATTAGTTGATTAGTTGATTGGTTAGTGAGTTCAATGTTCAATGTTCAATGTTCAATGTTCAATGTTCAATGTTCAATGTTCAATGTTCAATGTTCAATGTTCAATGTTCAATGTTCAATGT
>JAYURK010000014.1:0-20678 GCA_043756235.1 Ferruginibacter sp.
GCCAAACTGGTTAACAATGCTGTACGATTCTTTTTTAATTACATCGCTGTTTACATCAAATAAAATATCATTGGTAACTGCTTTACCTTCTTCCATTAATTGTTTAATCAATAAACTTCTTGCATCAATTTCGGCTGAGGCAATGCGTATATTACTAACCAGTACCCCAAGCTCGGATGCAGGTATCACATACATATTGCAGATATAAAAATTATTGCTCAGTTCGGGTGTTAATGCACGGGGCAGGTCAATTAGTTTTAATTTATCCAGGTATATCCTTACCCGTGTTTTATTTATTGCCATGCTGATGTGCAGTATTTTGTTTGCATAAGATGGCAATGCAAAATCATTTTTATTACCAATAACATCTTTTAAACCATACTCTACTGTTTTTCCATCGTTTTCATTATACCTGCTGATGCTTACAAAAAATTTATCTTTATAAAAAAGATCTTCCTTTAAAATATCTTTTACCGGTGTAAGACCAAACTGTATATATGGCGTTGACTTTTCAGGCTGTGCCTGAAGAAATAAATCAAATTCGATGGTACAATTTTCGGGAAGCTGTTTATCAAGCAGCGGATTAACAATAGTATTATGAACAATATCCAGCCACTTTCCTTCAACTCCATCAATAGTTACAATTTTTCCACTGCCGTTAGTATTCCATTTTGCAGGAAAATCTGCAAGGGCATCCTGTTTAAAATCATCATAAAAAATTATGCTGTTGCCAGGTACAAAATCTGAAAAACTATTAACCCGGGCTACGCCTGTTGGCGGGTTGGCATTAGAAATTACAGAACCATTTTTATTTGCTGCATTGTTATCTGCCGGTACAGTTTCTTCAGCAGTTTTTTTTGTTTTTTTCGGCTTCTTTTTAAAGAGGCTGTCAATGGCCTGTTGGGTTTTATCAAATCCCTTATCAATTGCCTGATCAGTTTTATTGCTTGCCCTTTGGTTGGCTTTACCCTTTACCCTGTCTAAAACATTTTGAGCGGTAATATTAAAAATTAAAAAACTGGTTAACAGATAAATTGATACTTTTTTCATACAACAGATTTATGGTAAGTGATTTTTTACATTACATGTATTAACTGATACTAATTATTAAGTGCATTATTAAATGCTGAAATAATTTGGGATAAATAAAAAGTTATAGTGTAAAGTTGGAGAATTATACAGGGCCGGTCAATTACACATTTGGGTGATATTGACTTTGTGGAGCAATGCTGTTTTGCAAAGTCATAATAGGGCAATAAGATGAATGGCCTTCTACACTAATTAAGCATAAAATTTTTACTTATAAAAAATAACGGGAAAGAAATTTTAAAAATGCTGCACACGAAAATAGAAAGCGTATTTTTTTATATTTCTATCTCGCCTTTCATGTAATAAACACAGTTGCCACTCATGGTAACTCTTTCCGCATTCAATTGCTCACACCAAATTTGTCCGCCACGTTTGCTAAGTTGTAAAGCAAACATTTTATTTTTATTCAACTTCTCACTCCAGAAAGGAATGAGTTGGGAATGGGCAGAGCCGGTTACAGGGTCTTCATCCACACCTGCACCGGGTGCAAAAAAGCGGGATACAAAATCCACACGGTCTGACGTCCCGTCTGACCGTGTGGTACCCGGTGCCGTAATAATCAATTTATCAATACTCTTTTTCATTAAAGAAAAATCGGGCACGCAATTTTTAACAGCGGCTTCATCTAAAAGTTCCACCAATATATCTCTGTGCTGGTACACCCC
This sequence comes from Ferruginibacter sp., assembly GCA_043756235.1. GTDB lineage: Bacteria > Bacteroidota > Bacteroidia > Chitinophagales > Chitinophagaceae > Ferruginibacter. Next base: position 1,755 of record JAYURK010000014.1, read on the forward strand.
AACAATTTCAAGATCGCCTAACATTTTAGATAAATCGTTAGGATAAATATCTAACCGCTCCGGTTTCCAGCTGGGGAAGTCCATTCGCCCCCTAAATCCCCCTGAAGGGGGACTTTGAACCTCTTTACAAACTTTTAGTAACCCGCTTTTGGAGCTAAATATCAATGCTTCTTTTTTAAAATCTAATAACTCAAACAATACATAGGCACTTGCCAATGTAGCATGGCCACATAAATTAATTTCTACTTCAGGAGTAAACCATCTTATTTCGTAGTCGGCATTATCTTTTATTGAGGGTACAAAAAAAACTGTTTCACTAAGATTATTCTCTAACGCAATTTTTTGCATCAAATCAGTATCCAGCCATTTTTGCAATGGAATAACAGCGGCGGGGTTTCCGCCAAAAACTTTGTTTGTAAAAGCATCAATTTGATAAAGGGTGTGTTTCATAAACCTAAACACAGTTTACAGTTTTTAAAAAATTATTCCGCCATCATTTCTTTTACCACTGCAACCACATCTTCGGCATTGGGTTTACTGAAATAATCACCATCACTGCCATAACTGGGGCGATGGGCCTTAGCAGTAATGGTTCTGGGTGCAGTATCTAAATGCCGGTAGCCTTTTTGTTCTTCCATTACTTTATTAAACATGTAAGCAGCGGCACCACCAGGCACATCTTCATCAATAAAAATTATGCGGCTTGTTTTTTTAAGCGATTCAACTATGGCATGGTTGATATCAAAAGGCAATAAAGTTTGTACATCTATTACTTCGCAACTTATATTTAATTTTTCCAGGCGGTCTGCAGCATCCATTACAATACGCAAAGTAGAGCCATAACTAACAAGTGTTACTTCTTCACCTTCTTTAATAATTTCGGGAATGCCTAACGGCACCGAGTAGCCCAATAAATTAGAAGGCATTTTTTCTTTAAGGCGGTAACCGTTTAAACATTCAATCATTAACCCCGGATCGTTACCCTGCAGCAAAGTGTTGTACATGCCCGCCGCCTGCACCATATTGCGAGGCACACAAACGTACATACCCCGCAATGCATTAATTAGCATTCCCATTGGCGAACCGCTGTGCCAAATACCTTCTAACCTGTGGCCCCTGGTGCGTACAATAAGCGGACAACTTTGCTGGCCCACCGTTCTAAAATGTGTTGTACTTAAATCATCGCTTAACGGTTGCAACCCATACAATAAATAATCAAGGTATTGTATTTCGGCAATGGGCCTTAAGCCTCTTAATGCTAAACCAATGCCCTGCCCCATTATTGTAAGTTCTCTTATACCGGTATCAAAAATCCTTTCTTCTCCATACTTTACCTGCAAGCCACTAAAACCCTGGTTTACATCTCCTATATAACCTACATCTTCGCCAAAGGCCACCACTTTTTTATTAGCAGCAAACAGTTCGTCAAAATATTTATTCAGTACTTCGTACCCGTTCACCGTTTTGGCATCGGCATCATAGTTTGCTTTTACTGCAGGAATATTTAAGGCAGATTTCGGCCCCTCGTTGTACAAAAAAGTATTGTATAATCCGGCATTTTCTTTTTTTAAAGATTCGTAATATGCCCTGATATCTACTGCATTTTCTTCTCCAATTATATCAATAGCTTTATATAAAGATTTTAAAACGTCACGCCGCATTGGCTCCCGGTTAATGTTTAATTCATTAATAAGATCTTTTAGCGGTATTGCTGTATTGCCCGTGGCATTTAAGAGTTCAATAGTTTTACCCACCTGGTCTTTTATGGGAGAAATATATTTTTCCCAAGCCTGTTGTTTTCCTGTTTTAACCAGTTCCTTTGCTTCATCCTGAATATTATTCAATTCCTCCACGCTGGCCAAGGTGTTTTCCACCAGCCATTCTTTCATTTGCTTTATACAATCCCACTCTTTTTCCCATGCTAATCTATCAGGAGTTTTATACCGTTCGTGGCTGCCCGATGTGGAGTGGCCCTGCGGTTGTGTAATTTCTTCAACGTGAAATAAAGCCGGCGTATGGGTTTCCCTCATTTTTTGTAATGCCGGTTCCAGCACTTCACACATGCCGGCATAATCCCAACCTTTTAAATTATAAATATCTATGCCATTGGTGCCTTCAGTTTTTTGCATTCCGGCAAGTGCTTCCGAGATAGAAGCTTTAGTGGTTTGATATTTTTTGGGAACCGAAATTCCATATCCATCATCCCAAACAAATACCGCTAAAGGAATTTGTAAAACACCTGCGGCATTAATAGTTTCCCAAAAATGCCCTTCGCTGGTAGAGGCATCACCAATGGTACAAAAACAAATTTCGTTTCCATTATTACTCAGGTTTTTTAAATCTTGCAAACCCTCCGTGTTTCTAAATAATTTAGATGCCAGAGCTAAACCTAAAGCCCGGGGCATTTGGCTGGCGGTAGGCGCCATATCGCTGCTGGTATTTTTTTGTTGGGCCAGATTAAGCCACTCGCCATTTTCATCTACATTTTTAGTTACAAAATGCGCATTCATCTGGCGGCCTGCACTAAAGGGATCATGCGCAACATTAGGATCGGAATAGAGTTGTGCAAAATATTGCTCCACATTAGTGATACCTGTGGCAAACATAAAAGTTTGATCGCGGTAATAGCCCGAACGAAAATCGCCGGGTTTAAAAAATTTAGCCACTGCTACCTGGGCAACTTCTTTACCATCGCCAAAAATGCCAAATTTAGCTTTGCCTGTAAGCACCTCTTTACGGCCAAGCAAACTGGTTTCCCTGCTTATGCAGGCATAGCGGTAGTCCTTTAAAACCTCGTTACGAAAGTTATCGAAACTCAATTTTTCTTCTAAATCAATTTCATTAATGTTGGTATCATTCATATGGCTGCAATTATGGTGGCAAAAATATAAATTATTACCGCAGCTTTGTTAATAATCTGCTAACAGGGTAACAATTTACTACCGATTTGTCCGTTTTACTATCTTTGGAATAGAAATTGAAATTATAATAACATGAAAAAAATATTTACTTTCCTTTTTGTTGGGTTTATTTCATTTAATGCCAAAGCGCAGCAAACAGTTGCCACCAGTGTGGAAGCGTTACCAAAAGTTGCGGTTACTGCAACGGAAACTTTATTTTTAAAAGAAGCTGAATTTGATTTTGGCAAAATACCGCAGGGCAAACCTGTTACACACGTTTTTGAATTTATTAATAAAGGAAAAGATTCGTTGAGAATTTTTAATGTGCAGGCCAGTTGTGGCTGTACTACTCCAGAATGGGAAAAAGATAAAGCTATTGCTCCCGGCGCATCTGCCAAAATAACTGTAGGGTATAACGCGGCGGCAGAGGGCCCTTTTGCAAAACCCGTAACTATTACCTATAATGGTACAGAAAATAAACAACTTTTTATTAAAGGCGAAGTTTGGAAAACACCTGCAGCATCGGCCCCAGAAAATAAAAGCCTTGACGATTTAAAAAATTAATTCAAAAAAAATAATCCACTTAAAAAAATAAAAAAATGAAACAATTAATTTTATCACTTACAGCATTGGTAATGACTTCTGCTCTTTTTGCACAAAAAAAAGCAGATGATGTTGCTAAATTTACCAATGAAACAATTGACTTTGGTAAGATAAAACAAAATGTACCTGCCACCGCAACTTTTACGGTAACCAATATTGGCAAAGAGCCCTTAATAATTGAGCAAGCCAGCCCAACTTGTGGATGTACGATTGGAGACTATACCAAAGAGCCAATAGCTCCCGGTAAAACAGGAAGTATAACTGCTACATTTAATGCGGTAGCTTTAAACCACTTCACAAAAAGCCTGACAGTAAAATTTGCTGGCGTTGATGAGGCAAAAAATATCATAATAAAAGGAGATGTTTTATCATCAGAAGATTATGCTAAATGGAAAGGCGAAAACCCGGCTCCAGCAGCGATGGTTAAAACACAACCTGCTGCTCAAGTTGCAAAACCTAAGCTGGTTACAGCGTCAAAACCTGCTGCACCAGTTAAATCTGTTAAGGCTAAAAAAGCTGTGGCCAGTACTTCAAAGAGCTAACATTTTCAAGTAATTGTATCAACCTCCTTAACGGGAGGTTTTTTTTTGCTTTTTTTAAAGAATATTTATAAATACATCAAGCGTTTAATGACTATAAAGGCTCTATCTTTAAAAGTACTGTTAAAACGGAACAATTTTTGGTAGTAATAATCATCTCTGCTTATTTAATATTTTAATGAAACCACTTTTAATCAACAATTACCGGCCTTTGAAATCAATTATATTTTTTTTATTTCTTATAAATAGCGCTGTTTCGATAGCACAACCGGTTGTAAATTTCTCTGCAAGTCCTGTTAGTGGTTGTGCGCCATTGGTTGTAAATTTTACCGATCAAAGTACCGGCAACCCCACATCCTGGCAATGGGATTTAGGCAATGGAACTTTATCTACCCAACAAAATCCTACCACTACCTATTTCAATTCAGGCTTTTATACCGTTACACTTACAGCAACAAACAGCACGGGAAGTAATACGTTTACCCGCTCTCAATATATTCATGTAGATGATAAACCAACCGTAGATTATAATGCGTCCATCAGATCGGGTTGTTTTCCATTAAGGGTAAGCTTTGCCGATTTATCAACCGGAGGATCGGCTGCCATTACCGGTTGGGAGTGGGATTTTGGTGATGGTTTTTTATCAACGGCTCAAAATCCATTTCATATTTACACCATTGCAGGTAATTATAGTGTTACTTTAAAAGTTACCAATGCAGGCGGATGTACAAAAACTGTAAGCCGCCCCAATTATATACAGGTATCTCCGGGTGTAACGGTAGATTTTAGCAATACAGCACCTGTGCAATGCAAACCACCCGAAACCATAACCTTTACCAATCTTTCAACAGGCCCGGGTACACTAACCTACGAGTGGCAATTTGGCGATGGTGGAACTTCAATGGGTACAAACCCGGCTTACACTTACAATAGCGGCGGCAGCTTTAATGTTACGCTAATTACACAAAGCAGTTTGGGCTGTTTGGATACTTTAACTAAACCTGCGGCGGTGGTGATAAGAGATGTGCAGTCGCAGTTTACCGGGCCAGCTACGGTATGTGTTGGTGTACCTGCAAATTTCATGAATACTTCTGTACCGGTACAATCCAGTTCTTTCTGGGATTTTGGGGATGCAACCACTGCGACAATAAACAATCCATCAAAATTTTACACCACTCCTGGTACTTATAATGTAAAGTTGGTAAATAATTACGGTACCTGTTCTGATTCTGTTATAAGACAAATTACCGTTTTGCCCTTACCCATTCCCGATTTTAATGCACCAGATGTAGTTGATTGTAAAGTGCCATTTACGGTAAACTTCAGCGATCTTTCCGGCGGCGCAACGGCATGGAGGTGGAATTTTGGAGATGGCGGCACTTCAACCCAACAAAATCCTTCACATACTTACACCGCCCTTGGCAATTATAATGTAACGCTGGTAGCAACCGGTGCAAATGGATGCAGCGACAGTGTTACAAAAAGTCAATTTGTAAGAGTACAAGCGCCGGTGGTGGCCATTAATAATTTACCAAGAGAAGGGTGTGTGCCTTATACCATTTTTCCTACTCCTAATGTAACGGCAGTAGATGGCGTAGCATCTTATTTATGGAATTTTGGAGATGGCAACACCTCTACATTACAAAATCCTTCACACACTTATCCTTTACAGGGCACTTATACGGTTAAACTTATTATCACCACCAACGACGGCTGTACCGATTCTTCGGTTGTAGTAAACGCAGTAAGGGTGGGCAATAAATCTATTGCAAATTTTAGCGCATCTCCTTTGGCACAATGTGCCGGACAGCCAGTACAATTCACTAACCTTACAAATCCGTCAGACAGGTGGAGCTGGAGTTTTGGGGATGGTATCGGTGGGTCTACAGCCGAAAATCCTTCCTATGCTTACCAGGATACAGGAGTTTTTACAGTAAGACTAATTGCGTGGAATAATGGCTGCGCAGATACAGTAACCAAAGCAGGCTATATCACTGCGTTACCTCCTGTGGCCCGTTTCAACAGCACTTTTAATTGCTCTAATAAATTGCAGGTAAATTTTAGAGATTCTTCTGTTTTACCACAAAGCTGGCAATGGAATTTTGGCGATGGTGGCACATCAACTTTACAAAACCCTGTTCATATTTACAGCGGTTTTGGAACTTATAATGTTTCCTTAACGGTAACCAATGGCAGCTGCAGTAACACTATTGTAAACAGTGTTACATTATATAATGAAGCTGCAAATTTTGCTGTACAGGATGATACAATATGCACATCACAGGTGGCTTTATTTCAGGTAACCGGTATTAATACCGCAAACATTACCAGTTATTTTTGGGATTATGGAGATGGCACGTCGGGAGCAGCTGGCGCTACTGCTACACATACTTATAATGCAGCTGGGTCATACACCGTTTCGCTAACGATAGTGGATAACCGTGGATGTACTACAAGTATTTCTAAACCTAATATCATCAGGGTTTGGGGACCAAGGGCTAATTTTTCATTTGCGCCTGCAGCGGGTTGTAAACCTTTAGCTGTTACTTTCACCGATTTAACTGTAACAGATGGTGTACATCCCATTACCAAATGGGTATGGAATTTTGGCGATGGGGTAATTCAAACTTACAATAGCCCTCCGTTTACGCATGTTTATGATACCACCGGTTTATTCAATCCACTCTTAATTGTTACAGACAGTTATGGCTGCTCCAACATTTACCCCACAAATGTTCAGGTTTTTGTTACACAACCAAAGGCCATTTTCTCCACTGCAGATTCATTGACCTGTGCTGGTAGAAACGTTCGCTTTACAAATGCATCCACCGGTGTAGGGTTAACTTATCTATGGAATTTTGGTGATGGCACTACATCCGTGGCAACAAACCCGGTAAAAGCTTACGCTGCCGACGGAGATTACAATGTTCAACTTATTGCTACAGATGTAAATGGCTGTAAGGACAGTGTTACAAAAATTAATTACATTAAAGTACACACCGTAAGGGCTGCGTTTACAGTGAGCGATTCTATTAGTTCCTGTACCCCATTTGAAGTGATATTTACAAACACGTCGCAATTTTCAACCAGTTTAAGATGGATTTTTGGTGATGGTACCACTTCAGTTTTAGCACAGCCTACACATTACTATTCTGCACCCGGCATTTATATTGCAAGGCTGGCTGTTGCCGGAGAAGGTGGCTGTACTGATACTATTAATAAAACCATTATTGTTTATCCTTCAACTGCAACTTTAACTTATAGCCCACTTGGTGGTTGTGCGCCTATTAATGTAACATTTCATGCATCCACGCCAGGCCCTGTTACGTATTTTTGGGATTTTAACGATGGCAATACATTAGCAACTACTGACTCTACTATAGTTTATAATTATACACTGGGCGGACAATTTTTACCCAAAGTAATTTTAGAAGATCAAACTGGTTGCCAGATACCAGTTACCGGAATCGACACTATTTATATTACAAAGAGTGAGGTTAATTTTATTGCAAGCGATTCACTTTTTTGTGATAGGGGAATTGTAACTTTTACCGACTCCACCACAAGCAATGCAACAATAAGCAGTTATCAATGGGATTTTGGTGATGGAGGAACTTCCACCCTGCAAAATCCCGTACACAATTATGCTTCTACAGGATTATATACAGTGCGTTTAATAGTAAGCACCACTAACGGCTGCAGTGATACCGCAATAAAATCAAATTATATTAGGGTGGTAGCTTCCCCCATTGCAGATATTGGGGGCAACACACCAATTTGTATGCAGCAAAAACTTACATTTAGGGGCTTATTGCTGCAGCCGGATACATCAGCTTTAAAATGGTTTTGGGATTTTGGTAATGGAAATACATCTATTTCAAGAAATCCGCAACCGCAACCATACGATTCAGCCGGTAATTTTGCATTACGTTTAATTGTTACCAACAGCAGTGGTTGTGCTGATACCGTAGACAGGAATGTATTAATTTATCAGCTCCCAACCGTTGATGCAGGTGCCGATAAAATAATTGGTGTAGGTTTTTCGGTTCCTATAAACCCCACCGGATCAACGGTAGTAGATTACTTATGGTCGCCTGCCCTTGGTTTAAATTGTACTAATTGTTATAACACTATTGCCTCGCCAAAAAACACTACAGCATACACCATAAAAATTATTGATTCCAATGGATGTGTTAATAAAGATGAAATTAATATCATAGTGGTGTGTAACGACAAAAATGTATTTATTCCCAATACTTTTTCTCCAAATAATGATGGAGTTAACGATTGGTTTTATCCCAGAGGAACGGGATTATTTAATATACAGAGTATGCGTATATTTAACCGCTGGGGAGAAATGGTTTTTCAAAAGGTAAACCTCTTTCCCAACGACCAGCAATCGGGATGGAATGGAAAGTTGAGGGGAACATTATTAAAATCGGATGTGTATACTTATATAATAGAAATAGTTTGTGAAAACAGCGCTGTATTATCTTACAAAGGAAATATTACTTTACTGCAATAATAATAATGACAAAATACCGTTTAGCATACAATCTCACTGCACTAACAACAAAAAAAATGGTTATGAAAAAAGGTTTACTTAAACCTTTACTGGGCTTATTTATCCTGTTTACAACAGGGATTAATGCGTTTGCACAAGACATTCACTTTTCTCAATTTTTTGAAACGCCGCTGTTAAGAAATCCGGCGCTTGCAGGTATTTTTAGCGGGGATATACGGGTACAGGCCGTATACCGTAACCAATGGAACAGTGTTACTGTTCCCTACCAAACCGGATCGTTTAATGCCGAATATAAAAAGCCTATAGGAAAAGGGGATGACTTTATAACTTTTGGAGGACAGATTTTGTACGACAAAGCAGGCACTGTAGCCCTACAATCTACCCATATTTTGCCCGCAATAAATTATCATAAATCGTTAAGCGCCGACAGGAATATGTATTTGTCTTTAGGATTTATGGGAGGTTGGGTACAGCGCAGTATCGACAGAAGCAAGATAACCACTAACAGCCAGTATGATGGCACGGGATTTAATCCAGGCTTATCTTCCGGTGAAACTTTTCCCAGGAATTCGTACTCTTATTTAGATGGTACTGTAGGTTTGAGTTTTAACAGCCAGGTAGGAGAAAATGAAGATAACAACATTTACATAGGTGCAGCCTATCACCATTTTAATAAGGCCACTAAAGTATCTTTTTATGGCAATCCCAATTACGAAATGATACCCAAATGGGTAGGATCATTGGGTTTACGATTATCGATGAACGAATCTTCTTACTTTACTTTTTTATCTGATTACAGCAAGCAGGGTACTTTTACAGAAATAATGGGAGGCGCTTTGTATTCGTGGAAATTGGATGATATTGAAGATCCAAAATATATTTTACATGCCGGTGCACTATTGCGCTGGAAAGATGCTATTATACCTGTGGTAAAGCTGGAATTTAAACCAATGGCAGTATCACTTAGTTACGACGCAAATTTATCGCAACTTAAAACAGCCAGCCGCGGCAGAGGTGGTTTTGAACTTGCCCTAACTTATCAAAAATTTTTAGACCGCAACAACACAAGTGCTGATGCAGTGCGTTGTCCTAAATTTTAATTTTTAAAAAATGCCATAAAATATTCATTTATTTATACAAGAAAAGCCCTGCTACAATTAAAGCAGGGCTTTTTGATTTTTCAAACTGATATATAATTTTTTTATGCAGGCAGTAAGTTTTCTTCCTTTGTGTGCACCGTACCCATTGCAGCCATAACAGCTTCCACATTTACACCGAGCCCTTGAGCAATTGCAGCGCCTAAACTGGCATCGGCCCTAAAGAAATGACATAACTGCCGGTTGATGATAGTATCTTTTTTGGGTCCGCTGATACCGCTCATTGCGCCAATAATATTAGATATTAAATTGTGCCTGTCGTAATCGTTCATAGCTTTATTGTACAACCAGCCCGCCTGTGTATAATGGTCGTTTTCCCCCTCACCATTTCTGTCATACCAGTCAGCCATGGTACTGTCTAAAGGCATAGCTGGTTCTTTATACGCTGCATCCACAGTAATGTCGTCAAAACTATTGGGGAAATAATTTGGGGCATCTTCCCCATTACCATTTACTGCCATGGCTCCATCACGCTGGTAATTGTTAGTGGCATACGGGCAACGGTTAACGGGAATTTGTTCGTAGTTGCCGCCCAACCGATACCGGTGTGCATCAGGATAAGAAAGCAACCTGCCCTGCAACATTTTATCTGGCGAATAACCGATGCCATCTACCACATGAGCAGGCGCAAAAGCACTTTGTTCAATATCTGCAAAAAAGTTTTTTGGCACCTGGTTTAATTCAAGTACCCCCACATCAATCATCGGAAAATCGGCATGCGGCCATATTTTAGTTAAATCAAAAGGGTTAAAACGAAATGATTTTGATTGTTCCTCTGTCATCACCTGTATTTTCATATGCCACTTCGGAAAATCTTTTCTGTCTATCGCATCTACCAAGTCTCTCTGTGCAAAATCAGCATCTTTACCTTTCATGGCAACGGCATCATCATTTACAAAATTTTTAATCCCCTGTGCCGTAATAAAATGAAACTTTACCCACACTCTTTCGTTTTTTGCATTGATCATTGAAAAAGTATGACTGCCAAATCCATGCATGTGGCGGTAGCCGTAAGGCGTACCCCTGTCGCTCATCAATATCATTACCTGATGTAAACTTTCGGGGTTTAAACTCCAAAAATCCCACATCATAGTTGGGCTTTTACAATTAGTTCGGGGATCTCTTTTTTGGGTATGAATAAAATCGCCAAACTTTTTTGGATCCTTCACAAAAAATACCGGGGTGTTGTTACCCACTAAATCCCAGTTGCCATCTTCTGTATAAAATTTTAAGGCAAACCCACGTGGGTCTCTTTCGGTATCAGCACTTCCCTTTTCTCCACCAACGGTGCTGAAGCGGATAAGTATTTTTGTTTCCTTACCAATTTTATTAAACAGTTTTGCTTTGGAATATTGGGTTATATCGTGTGTTACAGTAAAGGTTCCAAAAGCCCCTGACCCTTTTGCATGCACCACTCTTTCCGGAATTCTTTCCCGGTTAAAATGCGCCATTTTTTCGTGCAGAATAAAATCCTGTAATAACAGCGGGCCTCGGCTTCCCACACTCATCGAGTTTTCATTTTCGGCATATGGCCGGCCCGAAGCGGTGGTTAATTTTTTGTTGCTCATAAAATAATGTTTAGGTAAATAATTTGTAAGAAGTTCAAATGTACGCCAAGCAAATTATAAAAACAATTGATAATAATTATAATTACATAGATAATATCTATTTTTACAGTATGACCATTACACAACTGGAATATATCGTTGCGGTTGATACGCACCGGCACTTTGCCGCAGCTGCAGCGCAGTGTTTTATAACACAGCCTACTTTAAGTATGCAAATACAAAAGCTGGAAGAGAAACTGGGAAGTAAAATTTTTGACAGAAGCAAACAGCCCGTTATACCTACCGAAATTGGAGAAGAAATAATTCAACAGGCACGGGTTATTTTAAACGAGGTAAAAAAAATTGACCAGCTCATCAGCGATAAACAGGGCATATTGCAGGGAGAACTAAAGATTGGTATTATACCCACACTGGCACCCTATTTATTACCGCTGTTTTTACAACCTTTTTTAAAAAAATACCCTGATGTAACAATTAAAGTAAAAGAAATGACCACCGATATTATTGTTGAAAAACTAAAAGCGGGACGGATTGACGCCGGATTACTGGTAACGCCGCTGCAGGAGCCCAGTATTACGGAATATCCACTTTTTTACGAAGAATTGGTGGCTTATGTATCTAAAAAAAATGCAGCATTTAAAAAAACTTATGTACTGGCCGATGATATTGATTTAAAGGAATTGTGGCTGCTGGAAGAAGGTCATTGCTTTCGCTCACAGATTATTAACTTATGCGAACTAAAAAAACAAACTAAAGAAAAAAGCAATTTTGAATATGAGGCCGGCAGCGTGGAAACTTTAAGAAAAATGGTGGAATTAAATAATGGCGTTACCATTTTACCCGAACTGGCAACATTGGATTTTAGCACCAAACAATTAAATATGATCCGTCATTTTAAAAGCCCTGCGCCAGTTAGAGAAGTAAGCCTGGTTACGCACCGAGACTATATGAAGAAAAAATTGATTGATGTTTTAAAGCAACAGATCATCGAAATTCTTCCCCCCAAATTAAGTTTGAACAAAAATAAAAACCTGGTTAAAATATTTGAACAGCTCAGCTAAACAAAAGCGGCATCATTAATGTTATTCAAATACTGTAACAATTAAAAAAACAATTATTCTATGGCAATTGAAATTGGACAAAAAGCTCCGGAGTTTAGCTTATTTAACGACGCAAAAAAAAAGGTACAATTAAGTGATTATAGTGGTAAAAATATAATCCTTCATTTTTTTCCACAGGCTTTTACAGGCACTTGTACCAAACAATTATGCACAGTAAGGGATGATATTGGCAGATATAATTCTGCTGATGCCGTGGTAATGGGCATTTCGGTAGATTCTGTGTTTACTCTGGCAAAATATAAGGAAGAACAGGGATTAAACTTTGATTTGTTAAGCGATTTTAATAAAACAGTTTCGGCTGATTACGACAGCTTATATGCCAACTGGATACTGGAAATGGAAGGTGTAAGTAAACGTTCCGCATTCATTATTGATAAGGAGGGAGTGATACAATATGCCGAAGTACTGGAAAGTGCGGGTGATTTGCCCAATTTTGAGGCAATAAATAATAAATTGGCACAATTAAACGGATGACTTTTGCGTTACTGGACTGCCGGGTATTTTCCCTGCGTGTATTTTAACAAAAACCGGTATTTTTTTAGCAATAATATTTATTGATTAATTCGGTATTATTAACTAATTTTAGGCTATTGAAACAAATTTTTTACATACTTACTTTTATTGTTGGATTAAACTTTACTTCACTTGCTCAAAATAAACCCGCCCAAGGCGGTGATGTTACAGCAAAGTCGTTAAAGCTCTATCCTATTCCGGCTACTACCGTAATCAATTTTGATTTTGTGAGCGGGTATGAGAAATCTTTGTCTTTTCAGATTTACAATTTTACCGGTAAAATTGTTTATGAATTAAAAAACCCTCCACCTAAAATAAATCTTTCTGTCGCCGATTTTTCCAGGGGTTTTTATTATTACAAGCTTCATGATAAAAATGGTAAGCTTATAGAAACTGCCAGGTTTTTAGTGGTTAAGTAATTTTATTTTTCTTCAAATTTTATTTTTGTTTGGCTACCAGATTTGGAAATACTGTTTGACAGTGGTGGCACAGTTTATCCAGCGTATGATATTAAAATGAAACACCCCATTGTTTGACGAATGAGGTGTTATATAATTTGACTTTTACTAAAGACTGAAATCTGTTATGCAGGTTGTAATCCTTTATCGAAAATGGATTTTATAGCTGCTAAATGTTCTTCTGTAAGTCCTCTATAAGAACTGGTTTGTATTAAATTCTTTTTTAAGAAATAAGGAAGTTCATTTAAAGACTTATCATCATCAATAATAACAAAATCCTCATCAATATTATTTAAACGAACCCAATTGACAATCTCATCCTTACGGCTAAGATTATTAATATTCTCAGGAAGAGATTTTATCTTTTCAATATTAATACCCCTATTCATGAAAATGTTTTTCCATTCTTCAATACTAAACTTTGACTTATGTGACGTTGTAAGCATAACTGTAACATCTTCAGAAATTAAACTCTGAAGTACACTGACTGCCTTATTACTAAACGCAGGAAATCCATCATTTAAGAATTCAGGACTTTTCCAGCCTTTGGCAGGAACCATAACACCATCTATGTCTAAGAAAAATAACATGATAACAAATTTACACTTTATTTCAACAATTCAACGATTTTCTCTATTGGAATATTGTTATAATTGGCATCTTGTTCATTTAACATATTAATTTTTGCCGATGTATCCCAATCATCGTCTTCAAAAGTTACAGATTCCCAATCAACTGCGGTAGTAGCAGATGTGATATTCCCAGAAATTATCTCAAGAGGGAAGTTCGATAAAATAGAAGCTATATATCGATGATGTCCATCACAAATCAAGTTATTTTTAACTTTTATACCCGAAAACTTAATACCAGCTGACATTTTTTTGAAAATCCTGTTTATAACTGGCAAACACAATTTCGTATGTGTAGAGCTTAACTCCATTTTATTTTTTTGAATAAATTCAACAATGATTTCTTTTGTAACTCTTTCCAATATATTTCAGTTTTTGAGACAGCAAAAATACAAAATTTAAGAGTGGAATTAACAGCATACAAAATTGACTTAGCCAAAATGGAGGGTCCGGAAACCGTGTTTCGACTTTTTTTTCGCTATTCGGCTTTTTTGCCTACGAATAAGAAATCGGTGCAACAATATTTAACAATGAAAAATAGTATATGCCACAAAATCACAACCCCATCAAAAACCCTTTCAATTCTTCCGCACCCACCCCAATCATAGTACTTTTCTTTTCTTTAGTAAGTTGTTCTTTAATGCTATCCGGCACTTTTACCGTTTGCCCGATAATGGGTTCTACTACATCGTAAAATTTTACAGGGTGGGCCGTTTCTAAAAATATGCCTTTGTCTGCTGGATGCGTTTCTAAGTAATCTTCCAAAGCCCTGTATGCAACAGCCCCGTGTGGATCGCATAAATAATTGTGTTGAGTATAAACATCCAGCAGAGTTTGTTTGGTAGTAGCATCTGTTACACTGCAGCTGCTCACCTTTGCCGTTAGGCTGGTAAATTGCTGTTGAAATATTTCCATAATGCGTATAAAGTTACTGGGGTCGCCAACATCCATAGCATTGCTGATTGTAGCAACCGCTTTTTTAGGTTGATAATGTTGCGTTTCAAAATACTGTGGCACCACATCGTTGGCATTGGTGGCCGCAATAAAATGTTTTACCGGCAAGCCACTTGCATTAGCCAAAAGCCCGGCGCAAATATTTCCAAAGTTTCCGCTGGGCACACTTATTATTGGTGGCATATCTTTTTGCAACCATTGTTTGTAGGCAAAGAAATAATAAAACTGCTGCGGTAACCATCTTGCAACATTTATTGAATTTGCAGAAGTGAGAAATAGTTTTTTATTCAACGATGCATCCAAAAATGCAGCTTTTACCATTTGCTGACAATCATCAAAATTACCATTCACTTCTACTGCATGAATATTATTGCAAAGGGTAGTTAATTGTTTTTCCTGCACACTGCTTACTTTACCCGACGGATATAATATCACTACATCAACACCCTCTACATTATAAAAACCATTGGCAACAGCACCACCGGTATCGCCACTTGTTGCCACTAATACTGTAACTTTTTTATCGCCGCCTTTAACAAAATGCCCCAGGCAACGGCTCATAAACCTGGCGCCAATATCTTTAAAAGCCAGCGTGGGGCCATGGTATAATTCTAAAGAAAAAATATTATCGGTAACTTTTACCAAGGGTATAGAAAAATTGATAGTTTCTTTTACAATGCTGAATAAATCATCTTCATTAATTGTATTACCCACATAAGGTTTTATTACATCAAGTGCAATTTCTTCGTTGCTGATATTTTCTATGTTGGCAATTAATTCTTTTTTTATCTGCGGAATATTTTCAGGAAAGTATAATCCTTTGTCAGGTGCCTGTCCGTTTATAGTGGCATCTTTGAAATTTACGTTAGGTGATTTTTTATTTAAGCTGTAGAATTGCATTGTTGATTGGTTAACTGGTTAATTAGTTTATTAGTTGAAGTTTAAAACTGCAATTGACAATTGACCATTCACTATTGCCCATTCACGACTTTCACTCCATCATTATTAATTGTAGTTACATGCGTATGATACTCCACTCCTATTTTATCATAAATATTTATCATTATCTGCTCAACATTTTTTGCAGTTTGTTCATCTTTACTCAGCATAAAAACTGAAGGACCGCTGCCACTGATGCCACCACCCAAGGCACCTGCTTCTTTGCATTTAAATTTCACCTCATCAAAACCCGGAATTAAAATACTGCGAATGGGTTCTATAATCACATCTTCCAAACTGCGGCTGATAAGCTCGTAATCGTTTTGTAAAAATCCTGCAACCAATCCTGCAATATTGCCCCATTGTTTTATCGCATCTTTTAATTGTACTTCTTTACGTAAAATTTGGCGGGCATCACTTGTCTTTACTTCTATCTGCGGATGTACCACAGTCACATACATTGGTGGTGCCGCTAAAGGAATAATATCTAATGGAAAAATTGAACGTATTAATGTAACACCACCATAAATACATGGTGTGATATTATCCGCATGCTTTACACCACTGGCTAATTTTTCACCATTCATTGCAAAGCGAACCAAATCGTGTTTGCTAAAAAAATTATTCAGTAAATAATTAGCACCCACTACAGCGCCTGCAGCGCTTGCAGCACTGGAACCCAGCCCACTACCTGGTTTGATTATTTTATTTATGGTTACATCAAACCCAATATTTTTATCAGGGTACTCTTCCATCAAAGCAATCAATGCAGCGCCTGCAACATTTTTTGCTGGTTCGGTGGGAAGGTTGTACTCATCAATATGATTTATTCTTATCCCCGGGCTATTGCTCAACGTTAGTTCCATTTCATCTTGCGGATGATTGAGGGCAAGGCCTAAAATATCAAAACCACAAACGAGGTTGGCAATGGTTGCAGGGGCAAGTATTTTTATGCCCCCATCCCCTGAAGGGGAGTTATTCAACGTGTTTATTTTTTTTTGCACAATTTGTTAATTGATATTTTCAAATCTTTAATAAGCTTCGAACAACTCCCCTTCAGGGGATGGGGTTTTACGCCGTCGCCCTAATCACATCTGCAAAAACGCCACTCGCTGTTACATCTGCGCCGGCACCGGCACCCTTAACCACCATTGGTTGCTCGGGATAACGGTTGGTATAAAATAAAACAATATTATCCTTGCCATACAAATGATAAAAATCGTGGGCAGGATTTATATGTTGCAAACCCACAGCCGCTTTTCCGTTTTGGTAAGAAGCCACAAACTTTAATTTATTTCCCTGCGATGCGGCTGCTTCGTAAATGGCTTTAAAATGTGTTTCGTGCTTTTCCATCTCTGCATAAAAATTTTCAACAGAACCCTGCATACAACTTTCGGGCATAAACGAATTATTATCAATATCATCCATCTCCATTTTTTCGCCACTCTCCCTTGCTAAAATCATAATTTTACGCATAACATCTTTACCACTCAGATCTAAACGGGGGTCTGGCTCAGTATATCCTTCATCCTGCGCCTGCTTAACAACCGAAGCAAAAGATTTTTTTCCATCGTAATTATTAAATACAAAATTTAATGTACCGCTCAATACAGCCTGCATTTTATTTATTTTGTCGCCACTTTTTATCAAATCATTAAGCGTACCAATAATAGGTAAGCCAGCACCAACATTGGTTTCAAATAAAAATTTAGCATTAAATTCCCTGGCACTTTCTTTTAACAGCTGGTAATAACTGTAGTCAGAAGAACAGGCAACTTTATTACAAGCCACTACCGCAATACTTTTTTGTAATAATTTATTATAGCAGGTTGCTACAATATCGCTGGCAGTAACATCAACAAAAATGGTGTTGCGTAAATTTTTTGCAATGATGGTATCAATATAATTCTCTATTGTGTTTTCTGGTGCTGCTGACAATAAAGCTGACCAGTTATTTAAATCTATTCCCTCATCATTTAATAAAGCTTTTTTACTGTTGGCAATACCTACCACTTTTATATTTAACCTGGTGCTGGTTTTTATATAGTCCAGTTGTTGATTTAATTGAGCCAGTAATTTGCCGCCAACATTTCCTGCGCCGGCAATAAAAACATTTACCTGTTTGTAAGTGGTTTCAAAAAACGCTTCGTGTAAAACGTTTACTGCTTTGGTAACATCGCTTAAAGCAATTACAGAAGATATATTTCTTTCGGAAGAGCCCTGTGCAATGGCACGGATGTTAACCCCATTTTTTCCCATGGCGCTAAACATTCTTCCTGCAATACCGGTGTGGCTTTTCATATTATCTCCTACTAATGCCACGATAGCTAAATCATTTTCAACAAAAAGCGGTTCTACTTTTTTAGTTTCTATTTCATAAGCAAATGCATTATCAACTGCCTGCTTTGCAGCAGCAGCATTTGCTGCATCAACCGCCACACATATAGAATGCTCCGATGAACTTTGTGTAATTAAGATTACATTTATTTTGTTGTTAGCCAATGCTTCAAACAAACGTTTACTAAAACCGGGTATGCCCACCATGCCACTTCCTTCTAAACTAATTAATGAAATTTTATTGATACTGCTGATGCCCCGGATAGCATTGCCATTTTTCATACTTTCATTTTGTATCACCGTGCCTTCATCCTGCGGAGCAAAAGTATTTTTTATCCATACCGGAATATTTTTACTCATTACCGGCTGTATGGTTGGCGGGTAAATTACTTTGGCGCCAAAGTGCGACAACTCCATTGCTTCCTGATAAGAAATTTTTGGAATGAGTTTGATGTTGGTTACAATACGTGGATCGGCAGTCATCATGCCGGAAACATCGGTCCATATTTCCAACACTTTTGCATCTGCAGCACCGGCAATAATTGCGGCAGTATAGTCGGAGCCGCCACGGCCTAATGTAGTTGTAATGCCATTTGCATCAGCCGAAATAAAACCCGGGAGAACGAATAATGATGATGCAGCTGTATTGAAATAATTTTTTATTGCTGCATTCGTTTTTGA
>JAYURK010000015.1:0-20673 GCA_043756235.1 Ferruginibacter sp.
CATCCTTAAAAAAAAGGCAATGAAGAAAATCTTCTTCATATCAAAATCTGTAAAAAAACTGGCTTTTTTCTTTATGAAATAATAAAAAATACCAAGGTATACAGGTAATAAAATAAAATCGTAAATGCTTATTATCTTCATTAGTAAACTGCCGGAGGGATATTATAAAATTAGGTGTATGTAATGCGGGTGCAATATAAACATTCCTTTTTTACCCGTTACAGTTAGGCGCCCCCATTCCCTAATCATCAAAATTTACAGGTAAAAATAATTTCACTTTCATACGCTTACCTTTGCAGGGCAAAAATATAATTTTTAATTTCAATACAGCTAAATGTGTGGAATATCCGGCTTTGCCGATTTTAATAAAAATACCAACCAGGCTGTTTTAGAAAAGATGAACCGCATGCTGGCACACCGTGGCCCCGATGGCGAAGGTTATGGCATGTACGATGCCGGGAAAGCTACTATAGGTTTGGGCCACCGCCGCTTAAGCATCATCGATTTAACCGAGGGTGGCAGTCAGCCGCAAACCTTTCAGCAACTGCATATAACTTACAACGGCGAAATTTATAACTATGCCGAAATAAAAATTGAGCTGGAGCAACTGGGGCACCAGTTTAACAGTCACAGCGATACAGAAGTAATTTTGCATGCCTACAAGCAATGGGGCAGCGCTGCCTTACAAAAATTTATTGGCATGTTTGCCTTTGTAATTTACGATGATGAAAAGCAACAATTATTTGCCTGCAGAGACAGGGCCGGCGTAAAACCTTTTTATTATTACTGGAAAGATGGTTTATTACTTTTTGCATCTGAATTAAAAGCAATTGTACAACACCCGGCTTTTGTTAAAGAAATTAATACCGATGCTGCCGCAGCCTACATGCAGTACCTGTATGTGCCCACGCCACATTGCATTTATAAAAATACTTTTAAATTAAAGCCCGGCCATTTTTTGCAAATGGACATTGCTGCAAAAACGCTGCAAACCACTCAATACTGGAATGTGTACGATGCCTACAATAAACCTACACTAAAAATAAGTTTGCCCGATGCTATTACTGAAACAGAAAAATTATTAACCAGTGCTTTTCAATACCGCATGGTGAGTGATGTGCCGGTGGGAGTTTTTTTAAGTGGCGGATACGATAGCGGTTGTGTAACGGCATTATTACAGGCCAACAATACCGAAAAAATAAAAACATTTACCATTGGTGTGCCCGATGCCGGGTTAAACGAAGCACCCTTTGCCAAAGCTATTGCAGCGCATTTAGGCACCGACCATACTGAATATTATTGTACGCAAAAAGAGGCATTGGAAATTGTACCGCAATTACCTTTTTTTTATGATGAACCCTTTGCCGACAGCAGCGCCATACCTACCACACTGGTAAGCAAAATTGCCCGTGAAAAAGTTACCGTTGCATTATCTGCCGATGCAGGCGATGAAATTTTTGCAGGCTATAACCGCTACGATTATGTGATGAAGTATGGGAAAAGATTACAAAATATTCCCGGGGTAATGCGTAAAAGCGCTGCAGCGGTTATGAATATGGTGCCGGCCAGTGCCATACCTTTATTAAGTAAAAAATACCTTTTTCACAGCAGGTACGAAAAAATAAAAACTTTTTTAAAAAATCCTTCAGAACAAAATATTTTAAAAAATATTACGCAGCAAATGACGGGTGATTCTATTGCATCGTTATTTAAAGATACCATCAATGTATTGCCTTCGGCCTTCGACAGTACAGAACTGAGCGAAGCCACACATTCTACTTTAAACTACATGATGGCTATTGATTATCAAACTTATTTACTGGATGATATTTTACAAAAAGTAGACCGTGCCGGTATGAGCGTAAGCCTTGAAGGCCGGGAGCCTTTTTTAGATCATCGTGTAATTGAATGGGCAGCACAATTGCCTATGGAGTATAAATATAATAATGGCAATAAAAAATTCATCATCAAAGAAATTGTACATAAATATATTCCTAAACAAATGATGGACCGGCCCAAAATGGGTTTTGGTATTCCTATTGCCGCCTGGCTGGAAAAAGAATTGAAACCATTTGTAGATATGTATTTTGATGAAGCTTTTATTGCTAAACAAAACATATTTAATAACGCCGAAGTCCAGCGCATTAAACAATCTTTTTACGATGGTAAAAAAGAAAGGGCGGAAAAATTATGGACCTTACTCATGTTTCAGATGTGGTACGATAAATGGATGAATAATAATTAACGCAGTAATTTGTTAACTTTAATCCCAATCTTTGTTTAGCAAATAATGGCGAATGTTTAAAAACATCATCTGGGATTATATTGGCAAATTTGGTACTTACCTGGTTTCTTTTCTTATTTCAATTGTATTAACAAGGTTGCTTGGTGCACCGGAGTTTGGTATAATGGCAATGATAATGGTGGTGCTTACCCTTGCGGGTGTATTTATGGATATGGGTTTTAACCGTGCCATTATTCAGCAACAGGATATTTCTGCACTGCAACTCTCCACGGTTTTTTATCTTAATGTTATTGCAGCAGTTTTGCTGATGGCCCTTTGCTTTTTTGCCGCAGCGCCACTTTCAGTTTTTTATAATCAGCCTTTAATTAAACCGGTTTTCCAGGTAGTATCCGTTAGTTTTTTATTAAACGGTTTAAACCTTGTGCCCTCGGCGTTAATTTATAAACAACTTAAACTAAAAGCCAACAGTATCATCATGCTTAGCGCAGCGGTTATTTCCGGCGTTGTTGGTATTGTTATGGCTTACCGCGGATTTGGAGTGTGGAGTTTAGTGGCGCAATCACTATTATCCTCTTTATTAATTTTAATTTTTAATGCATTGTACATTCGCTGGCTACCAATAGGGCAATTTAAACTTGCTGCAATAAAGCCTTTATGGCAGTACGGCAGCAGGATGTTTGCTTCCGGATTATTAGACCGCATTTACACCCGGCTCGATTCCCTTATTATTGGCAAAATTTATACCACCAGCGTTTTAGGTTATTACTACCGGGCGCAAAGTGTGGAGGGGTTTGTAAGAACATTTTCTGCAGGCGGCATTGTGGGGTCTTTATTTCCATACATTGCTAAACACCAAAACAACAGGGAATATATAAAACAGCTGTTTGTAAAATACCTGCACATTATTACTTTTGCAGCCTGCGGCCTCAGTGCATTACTTTTTTTAATTTCAAAAGATGTGTTTACTTTTCTTTTTACAGCACGCTGGCTATATGCTGCAGAATTATTTCAGTTAATGATACTGGCCGGTATTGTATGGCCGGTTAGCAGCCTGATGGTAAGTATCATATCGGGCCTGGGCAACTCAAAAGGCTATTTAAAATTAGAAGTGTATAAAAAATTAGTGCTGCTGCCTGTATATATTTTTGGTTTTTTATGGGGCCTTAATGTATTTATTATAAGTTTTGTGGCAGCATCTTTTATTTGCCTTTTGGTAAACATGCTTTTTGTAAACAAAGAAATTGAAGTAAGTATGTACCGGCAGATAAAAATAGTTTTGCCATACATTATTTTAGGTATTGTGGCAGCCCTGTTTACATGGCTGTTGGGAACATTTATAAAATTTGATTTGCCCATTACAAGAGCTTTATTATATGCTGCACTTTTTGCTGTTTTATATTTTTTGGGTGCGGTTGTATTAAAATTAAAAGGGGTGGAAATAATTTACCTGGTAGCAGCAAAAATTAAAAACAGATAGCCATCAAAAATAAATGCCGTATAACAATTAAAATATAATGCATGCCAGATATCAGTATTTGTATGATCACCTATAACCACCAGGATTATATTGCAAAAGCAATTGAAAGTATTATGCAGCAGCAAACTTCTTTTACTTTTCAATTGGTTATTGGCGAAGATTGCAGTACCGATAATACGCGGCAAATATGTGAGAAATATGCAAAACAATATCCTGAAAAAATAATACTGTTGCCCTCGGTTAAAAATTATGGCATGAGTAAAAATTTTATCCGCACTTTTGAAGCCTGCACCGGAAAATATATTGCCTTGTGCGAAGGGGATGATTACTGGCTGGATAAAAATAAATTACAAGTACAGGTTGATTTTTTGCAACAAAATCCATTGTATTCACTCACCTTTCATGATAGTTACAGTTTAACCGGCAGCAAAAAAAATCGTTCGGCAAAATGGGATGCACCCGATACCTCTGATATTAATTATTTATTGTCTCACCGGGGATATATTACAACGCTATCAGTTGTTTTTCGCAACGATAGCACTGTTTTACAATTTTTAAAAACTGTGGATACGGCACCTTATCTTGATTTTTTTATTTATGTGGCCGTGGCGCAATACGGCCTGCTAAAATTTTTTCCGCAACGCATGGGTGTGTACCGGGTGCACCAGGGCGGTGTATGGTCTAACCTGGGTTTTATTAAAGCACTTGAAACAACAGTAAAAGGCTATCAAATGTTATTTGAAATATTGCCTGCCGCACAAAAGGAGCAAATAAAAATAAAATACCTTACTGCACTGGAAGATTATTTTTTAAATGTGCCTGCAGCTGACCAGGAGGCCGGTTTAAAAAAGTTGGCTGTTGCAGCAATGAATATTCCACCTTATGTTATAACTTTTATACAGCAAAATTGCGAACAGCGTAAAAAATTATCGCATTATGTTACGGCTGTTCCTAATAAAATGCTTTTTTATTCTATGCTTTATAAAATTAAAAACAAGTTTTAGCGTTTGGCTTGCTGCCGGCTGTTTAATTTAGTAATAAAATAAAAAGGCAAAACTATATTTCAGGAGTTTATCATGAAAAAAACGATACTGCACTTAATTTACAACCTTGGCCGTGGCGGTGCAGAAACAATGCTGGTAAGGGTTTTACAGGAATTGCCCCAGTATAATAATATTGTTGTTACGCTTGATGCAAAACATCATTTTAAAAATGAGCTGCAATGCAACGAATATATTTGCCTTAACAAACCATCGCAGTTATCTATGCTTGGTGCTGCAGCGCAGTTAAAAAAAATCATCAAAAAACATAAAGTAAACCTGGTGCATTCTCATTTGCCGCAATGTAATTTTGTTGCAAGGCTGGCAGTACCCGCCGGTGTGCCGCTCGTTACCACTATACATACTTCAATTGCAACTGCACTCGATTACCGTAAATGGTATATTCGCCTGCTGGATAAACTTACGTACAATTATAAAAGCTCAACCATTATTGCGGTATCCCATGTGGCTATGCAGGATTATTTTAATGTACTTAATGTAAAACCCCATAAAACATTTGTGCTGTATACTTTTGTAGATGTAGAAAAGTATAAAACTCAGGACATAAATGCAGCGGATAGAAATTTTAAAATTATAAGTGTAGGCGCTTTGCGTAAAGGCAAAAATTATAATTATTGTATTGAGGCGTTTAAAAAATTAAAAGAACAAAATATATCATTGCACATTTACGGTACCGGCCCCGAGGAGGATGAGCTTAAAAAAAATATTGCGGCGGCAGGCGTAAACATACAGTTGATGGGGCAGGTTGCTAATATAAACGAAGTGTTGCCGGCCTATCAACTTTTTATAATGCCATCAATGTACGAAGGTTTTTCCCTGAGTGTGCTGGAAGCAATGGCCATGCAAATACCCATGATGCTGAGTGATATTCCCTCTTTTAAAGAACAATGTGCTAATACGGCTGTATATTTTGATTTGAACGCTCCCAACGATTTTGTACAAAAATTACAACAACTGCTGGCAGATAAAAATGCAATGGAAAAAATGGCCATGGCAGCAAAGCAAAGAGTGATGAACAATTTTACGCTGCAGCATCATATGGCCGGGCTGCAAAAAATATATTTAGCAACACTTAACCCTTAATAGTTGGTAACAGCAAAAAAAATATTATTTATTTCTTACGATGGTATGACGGATCCGCTGGGGCAAAGCCAGGTAATACCTTATTTGCAGGGACTGAGCAAATATGGCTACCAAATATTTTTGTTAAGCTGCGAAAAACAAGAAGTATTTCAGCAAAATAAAAGCACCATAGAAAAATTATTATTGCCTTTTAATATTACCTGGAAACCTGTAAAGTATACCAAAAATCCTCCGGTATTATCTACACTTTTAGATATTATTACCTTAAGGCGTGAGGCAAAAAAAATTCATCAGCAATATAAAATTGATATGGTGCATACCCGGCCAGGTGTGCCGGCATTGGTAGGCCTGTGGATGAAACAACAATTTGGTATTAAATTTTTAAACGACATAAGAGAGTTTTATGCCGATAGCAGGGTAGATGGGAAAATGTGGAATTTAAAAAATCCTGTTTTTAAAACGGTGTACCATTTTTTTAAACAAAAGGAATTGCAGGCAGTGGCTGCAAGCGATGGTATTGTTTGCCTTACTTATGCCGCCGAAAAAATAATAACACAATGGCCGGAATACAATAAAAATATTCCGCTGCAGGTAATTCCGTGCAGTGCCGATCTGCAATTGTTTAACCCGGCTGCAGTTAATACCGACCAAAAAAATACTGTAAAAAAAGAATTAGGGATTACAGAAAATGATTTTGTTGTTAGTTACCTCGGCTCCATTGGTGGCTGGTACTTAACTGATGAAATGCTGGAGTTTTGTAAAGTACTCAGCCATAAAATGCCCACAGCAAAATTTTTATTTATTTCGCCGCACCGCCACCACGAAATTGTAGCTGCAGCCACTAAGCATAATATAAATCCTGAAAAAATAATAACTACAAAAGCTACACGCCAACAGGTGCCCTTGCTTTTGTCGTTAAGTAATATGGCCATTTTTTTTATCAAACCCTGTTATTCAAAACTGTCTTCTTCGCCTACCAAGCATGGCGAAATAATGGCAATGGGCATTCCCTTAATTACCAACAGCGGTGTTGGTGATGTAGAAAATATTGTGGCACAATACCATTCAGGATTAATCGTTAACCGGTTTGATGAGAAGAGTTATGAAGAAGTGGCAGAAAAAATTTCATCCGGCATTAATTTTAATACTGGTGAGATAAGGGAAGGCGCCTCAGCGTTTTATTCTTTAGACACTGCAATAGAAAAATATATTGCTATTTATAACAGTATATTGCTGCAATAAATTATTTTGCATTTTTATCCCAAAAAAATAATGAAGAAAAAGTATTTAATTATAGGCGCCGGATTTTCAGGAACAGTTTTGGCCAATCAGTTAGCTAAAAATAATGATTGCACTATTGATATATGGGATGAAAGAAATCATATTGGGGGCAATTGCCATACACACCGCGATGAAAAAACCGGCATTATGGTACATGAATACGGGCCGCATATTTTTAATACAGATAAAAAAGAAATTTGGGATTTTGTAAACAGCCTTGTTGAATTTAAACCTTATGTGCACCGGGTTAAAGCTATGAGTAATGGTAAAATTTATTCGTTGCCGGTAAACCTGCACACCATTAACCAATTATTTGGTAAATCATTTACACCACAGCAGGCAAAAGAATTTTTAGAAACGCTTGCTGATAAAACTATTGAAGACCCTCAAAATTTTGAAGAGCAGGCTTTACGTTTTATTGGAGAACAATTGTATTATGCATTTTTTTACGGCTACACCAAAAAACAATGGGGCTGCGAACCAACCGAGTTACCGGCATCTATTTTAAAAAGAATACCCGTTCGTTTTAATTACGATGATAATTACCATAATAATATTTATACCGGCATACCTGTTGATGGATACTCCGCACTAATTGAAAAACTTATAAGTCATCAAAACATAACTGTTACCTTAAATAAAAAATTTAATGTGGCTGCAGATGATGTAACCGGTTATGATCATGTTTTTTATACAGGCCCGGTTGATGCGTATTTTAATTTTAAATACGGCAGGCTGGGTTACCGCACGGTAACTTTTGAAACGCATTATGCCGATGGCGATTATCAGGGCGTTACACAAATGAATTACTGCGATAGCGATGTGCCTTACACCCGGATAACCGAGCCCAAACATTTTACCTATTGGGAACAACACGATAAAACTATTTATTTTAAAGAATTCAGTAAAGAAACCGGTGCGGATGATATCCCTTATTATCCTAAGCGCCTTGCAAACGATAAAACACTTTTATTTAAGTATCGTGCCGATGCAAAGCAATTGCAAAAAATATCTTTCTTAGGCAGGCTGGCCACTTACCGCTATATGGATATGCATAATGTTATAGGCGAAGCACTTGATTATGCACAAATATTTTTAAATGCGGCTGCTGCAAAAAAATCTCCCCCGGTATTTTCCAACACCGAAGCGCAGTAAAAAATTATTGCAAGGGCAATAATTGACCTTTACCCCCGTTATATAATCGTCCAACATCTTTTTAAAAACCAAATTTCCCACCTATGGAAAAGGTAATAGCTGTGGTTGTCACGTACAACCGTCAGGCACTGCTTTCTGAATGTATAACTGCGTTACGTAACCAAACCCGTAAGCCCGATGCCATTTTAATTGTAAATAATGGCAGCACCGATAACACCGAACAATGGTTGCAGCAGCAACCCGATATTCATTTCATCAATCAAAAAAATGTAGGTTCCAGCGGCGGTTTTAGTACCGGCATAAACTGGGCGTATAAAAACGAATACTCCTGGATATGGTGTATGGATGATGATGGCTATCCACAAGCTGATGCATTACACAACATGTTACAGGCAGATGATGGTACATTAAGGTTGTACAATTGCGCCGTGGTAAATAAAGAAGATAAAAAATCTTTTGTATGGAAAACCGGAGAATTTAAAACCATTGATGAAGTAAAAGAAAAATTAATTCACGGCATCGGTCATCCTTTTAACGGCACTATGCTGCACCGCCGCATAGTAGAAAGAGTTGGTGTACCGCAACCCAAGTTTTTTCTTTGGGGCGATGAATCAGAATATTATTACAGGATAGTTAAGCAAAACGAAATACCCGTGTGTACTGTTGCCGATAGTATCCATTATCACCCCGCTGGTGCATTTTCTTATAAACAAGATTGGGACTATAAAACAGCATGGAAAATGTATTTCTATGTGCGTAACCGCCTGCATATTCATAATGCAAAATTCAGTACTAAATTTGTAGCCGTAATGAACTACTGCTGTTTTTTAGCAGCCTTTGCAGGTATTGTAATGGTGTATCAAAAAACAGATAAGCTTAAAAAATTAAGTTTTCTGCTATGGCCGGCTACCGATGCTTTTACAAATAATTTTAATGCCACCCCACCTTTAATTTTAGAAAAATTAAAAGCCCGTTCCGAAAATAATATCAATAACCCTTTATTACTTACCGTTAAAAATATTTGGTCGCTATTGTTTACACCATCACCATTGCTTAAGAAAATGCAGGCAAGGTAAAATATTAAACCCTCGAAAACTACAGAACAACGGCCTGCTTATTATTAAGCAGGTTTTCTTTTTTTACCCGGGCAGCATCCTGAATTAAAAAAAGTGCAATAACATAAAATGGCATGCAGGGAATTTTATAGCGGCAAAGTGTACCAAAGTTTAAAGTGGTGGCACCCACAAATAAGGCAAATATTATTGAAAATAAAAAACAATACATGGCCAGCGAGTTTTTAGTAAGGGTTTGAAAAACCGTTTTAAGCCCGGCTTTAAACACAACCGAAATAGTAAACAGCATCAGTACCAAACCTTCCAGCGAAGATAAAAGTGTAGTAACTTTTTTCGACTCCCACAAAAAAGGTCTGAAAAAAGTAGTGCCTACAAAAATTGGCGCCATTTTTACAAGGCCGGTAACACTGCCATCAAACTCGGTACCGTAACTAAACATGGAGCCTCCTTTTGCAGCCTGTGCTTCATAAGAATCATTTTGATTTTTAATATTAGTAGTAAGTCCATCAGCAGCATAATGCCCAAGCTCATCTTTAAGTTGCGACATTACCATCGAAAATGCAAAAACACATCCTATTATTAGCGTTGGTGCCAGCACCAGTTTGATGGCTTTACTGTTAACCAGGTTTACATTTTTTAATACCAGGAACAAAACAAAAAATGGTACATAGCTGATGAGGATATAGGGTTTAATAATCCAAAGAAGGTAACCAAATGTGAGTAACAATAAACTGTTTTTTATAAAATCTTTTTTTCGAACAAACATCTGGTACATCGAAAAAGTTATCCAGCCAATGGACGCAATACAAATACTGTCTTTCAAAATTCCCGAACTCCAGAAAACAAATGTGGGCAGGTATAAAATAGCAATGGCAAATTTGCGGTGTAAATGCGGGTACTGATCATAAAAAAATAAAAATAATTTCCAGGCACCGGTAAATGCAAGCAAAGAAAAAACCAGGTTGATCAGCAGATATTTTCCCAATGTAAAAAAAGAAAAAATGGTAACCAGCCTTGCTACCATATAATTGGCTTCGGAGCGGAAGTAACCTTTATTCCAGGGATCTCTTAAAAGGGTTTCATCAAAATCTTCACCCTTCATAAACACCCACTTAATATTAGAAAAATCTTTCAGGATAAGATCGTAAATATTTTTACCCTCCTTATGATATAACACAAAAGAATCGCCGGGAGAAATGTAGGAGTTAAAAAACGCAAAGACAATTACAATTAAAGTTTTTATCCAAAAGGCCTGCGCATGGTAATACTGCAGTACCGGATCGTCATATTTTTTTCGGGCAGCTTTAAAAATAAAATAAAATACGGCAACATAAAATGGAAATAAAATAAATTCAAATACGCCCATGAATAGTTATTATTAGATATTAGACAGCCGGGGTGCACAGTTGCAGTACATTACTTTTATAAGAAACTCAAATTTATCTTAAATTCTAATTTTTCTTTCAATAATATGCGTTTATTTTTGACTTTTAGATAAAAAATTGCCACCACCCATTTAAATTATTTCTTTTGCCTGATAATATTTACAAAAAAAAACTCGTCAGAATTACCACCGTGCCAATGGCCCTCCGCTATTTATTACCCGGGCAAATGAATTTTATGAACCAAAATGGGCTGGATGTTTTAATGATAAGTGCTGATGGGCCCGAGCTGCAGGAAGTAATTACAAATGAGCAATGCAGGCATATCATAGTACCGCTTACCCGGAAAATTACACCACTGGAAGATTTAAAATGCCTGTGGCAACTGATAAAAATTTTTAAAAAAGAAAAGCCGGATATTGTACATACACATACTCCCAAAGCCGGCTTGCTTGGCATGCTGGCAGCAAAAATTTGTGGCGTAAAAATCAGGATACATACCGTTGCAGGTATGCCGCTGATGGTGGAAAAAGGATTTAAACTGCAGCTTTTAAAATTTATTGAAAAACTCACATACAAAGCTGCCGGCAATGTGTGGCCTAACAGCTTGTCTTTATATAATTATATTATTGAAAATAATTTTGCCCCTCCTCAAAAATTAAAAGTAATAGCCCGGGGCTCCACCAATGGCATCAACCTGGGTCGTTTTAATAAAAATGTACTTGAGCCAAAAGTGATGCAGCAAGTAAAAGATCTCATCAATTATTCACAACAGTTCACTTACTTGCTTTGTATTGGCAGGTTGGTGGCTGATAAGGGAATTGTGGAACTTGTAGCCGTGTTTTCAGCACTCCAAAAAAAATACCCACAGTTAAAATTAATTTTGGTAGGTAATTTTGAAGAAGACCTGGATCCGTTACCCCAATCAGTATTGCATCAAATTAAAAACGATGAAAAAATAATTCATATAACCTGGACGCAGGAGGTGGAATATTATATGGAGCTTGCCAATTTCTTTGTTTTTCCCTCTCACCGCGAAGGTTTTCCAAATGTATTATTACAGGCCGGCGCAATGCAATTGCCCATTATCTGCAGTACTATACCCGGCAATATTGATGTGGTGCAACACCAGCAAACGGGTTTGTTATTTCCATGTGGCCACCACCATCAAATGACAACTCAACTGGAGTTTGCAATTGCAAACCCCGGGGCGATGAAAGAAATGGCTGCAAAACTGCTATTGATAATTGAAAAAGATTTCAGGCGGGAAAATGTGTGGCAGTCGGTATTGCAACAATACCAGCTTTTAGTATAGATGCCTGTTAAGCTTTCCTAAAAGTAAGAAGTTTACTACAGGCTGTTTACGGTGTAATCCATATCTTTGCGGCCTTAAAATATCAATAATCAAGTGCAGGAAATACAGGAAAAAACATTGGATGTGCCCACAACTTTACTGCCCTATCTGGCGCAGGCTATTTTAATAAGAAAAACAGAGGAAAAATTGCTGGAGCTTTTTTCGCTGGGAAAATTAAACGGTACAGTGCATACCTGTGTTGGGCAGGAATTTTCTGCAGTTGCAGTTTTAAATAATTTATTACCCGACGATTTTATTGTTTCTAACCACAGGGGCCACGGCCATTATATTGCACGTACCGGCGATGTGCAGGGCTTACTTGCAGAAATACTCGGAAAAAAAAGCGGATCTGTAGGGGGCATTGGCGGCAGCCAGCACCTGGCTAATCATAAATATATTTCTAATGGTATACAGGGTGGAATGACACCCGTAATCAGCGGCGTTGCCTTAGCCAATAAATTAAAAAATAATGATAATATCGCTATCTCTTTTACAGGCGATGGTACATTAGGCGAGGGAATTCTTTATGAATCGCTCAATATAGCCGGGGTATGGGATTTGCCGGTATTATTTGTTTTAGAAAATAATGGTTTTGCGCAATCAACCAGCATGCAGCAAACTTTTAGTGGCTCGGTGCAAAAACGTGTGGAAGGTTTTGGATTAACTTATTTTGAAACGTCAACACAGCAGCCCGAAACGCTTTTAGAAGTTTGTGCAAAAGCAAAAAATTATGTAAGAACCAGCGGTAAACCATGTGTGCTGCACGTACATACACAACGCCTTAACTCTCACAGTAAAAGTGATGATAACCGCAGAAGCGACGAAGTGATGGCGGCACAACAAAAAGATTACCTGAATATTTTTAAAGCAAAATTTCCGGATGTTTATGCGGAGATGGAAGAAAAAGCCATTGCAGAAATTGAAACATGTCTTGCAGCGGCAGAAGCTACCGAAACGCTTACCGTATATCCAACTTTACCACAACCTGCATTGCAAAAAAATGTACGGTATAAAAAAGTTACCGCACAATCAGATGAAAGGATTAATGTATTACTGTACGAAACTTTTAAAAAACATTTTAGTAACGAAAAGTTTATTATGATAGGGGAAGATATTCAAAATCTTTCTCCATTTACAGATAAGCCGTATGGTGGTGCCTTTAAAGTTACCGGAAATTTGAGCGATCTTTTTCCCGGAAGAATAAGAAACACACCCATAAGTGAAGCCGCAATAATTGGTATAGGTACCGGCCTTGCTGTTGAAGGCTTCAGGCCCATTATTGAAATAATGTTTGGCGATTTTCTTACCCTTGGTTTAGACCAGTTATTGCAGCATGCCAGCAAGTTTAAAAAAATGTTTAATGGCCTTGTTAATGTGCCATTAGTTGTTCGTACACCAATGGGTGGTAAAAGAGGCTATGGTCCCACACACAGCCAATCGATTGAAAAATTCTTTTTAGGCATACCCGATTTAACGGTGGTTGCTTTAAACCACCGCTTGCACCCCGAAATAATTTACGATGCCATTTTTGAAACCTGTAATGATCCGGTATTGGTAATAGAAAATAAAATATTATATACCCGTAAATTAAACGAAGGAACTATTGATGGTTTTTTAATTGAACAAACTGAAGAAATTTTTCCTTCAATAAAAATTAGTCCCGAAAATGTAGCGGCATCGGTTACAGTGGTTTGCTATGGCGGCATGCTGGAAGATGTGGAGAAAGCAGTACAGCTTGCGTTTGATGAAGAAGATATTCTTTGCGAAATTATTTGCCCCACCTGTTTACATCCTTTTGATATTTCGGCTGTGGCGGCATCGGTAAGTAATACGGGTAAATTATTAATGGTAGAAGAAGGACCGGGCTTTGCGGCTTTGGGTGCCGAAATAATTGCTATGCTTGCAGAGCATGGTGTGCCGCTTAAAAAAACAATACGGATGAATAATAATACTGTTATCCCCTGTTCTTTTACGGCAGAAAATAATTTGCTGGCCAACCCGCAATCAATTTTGCACAGCATAAAAGCACTTAAAAATGGATAATACTTTAATAGAAATACTTACTCCAAAAGAAACCGTAAGCGACGACAGTTATAAAATCAGTTCCATCATTTATAAAAATGGCGAAGCGGTAAAAAAAGGACAGTTAATTGGCAGCTTCGAAACTTCAAAAGCAGATATAGATGTAGAAGCACCGGAAGAAGGCTTTGTTTTTTATCCGGCTATTAAAACCGGCGATACCATAAAAGTGGGAGAAGTTTTTGCTGTAATTAATAAGGTAAATGAGTATCCCG
Source organism: Ferruginibacter sp. (assembly GCA_043756235.1). Classification (GTDB taxonomy): domain Bacteria; phylum Bacteroidota; class Bacteroidia; order Chitinophagales; family Chitinophagaceae; genus Ferruginibacter. The sequence continues at coordinate 14,406 of JAYURK010000015.1, forward strand.
AAAATTATTTTAAAAAAGCTGCAGAACAACAACAACTTGCCCAGGGCGAAAATAAAGCTTCTGTTGCCGATACACAGGGTATACGCATTTCAAAATCGGCGATGGAGTTAATGGAGAAAAATAAAATTGAGGTTAATGTATTTGCAGGAAAAAAATTGGTTACTAAAGAAGATGTAGAAGCCATTATAAAAAAAGATCAACCACAAATAAAAAAAGATTTTTCATTTGGCAGGCCCAAAATATTAATAGTGGGTGCCGGCGGTCATGCAAAAATTTGTATCGATATCATCCGCCAGAATAATTTATACGATATTATTGGCGCCACCAGTAACAGCACCGATACCAAAGATGTAATGGGCGTACCTGTACTGGGTACCGATGAAGAAGTACTGGAAAAATATTTTGCTGAAGGAGTAAAGTTTGCAGTAATAGGTATTGGTTCTTTAAAAAAACTTTCTAAACGTACCGAAATATTTGAGCACTTAAAAAAAATCGGTTACCACCTTCCTTCTATAATTCATCCCCGTGCTATTTGCGAACCTTCTGCATCAATTGCCGAAGGATGCCAGGTAATGGCAGGTGCAATTATTGGCAGCGATGTTCGGATAAACCCTAACTGTATAATAAATTCCGGCAGTGTTATCAGCCACGATTGTTACCTGGAAGAAAATATTCACCTTACACCCGGCGCAATATTGGCAGGCAATGTATATGTGGGTAAAAATTCTATTATCGGAATGGGGGCAACGGTTTACCTGGGCGTAATAATTGGCACCGCAGTAATTGTTTCTAATAATGCCAATGTATTAAAGGATATACCTGATAATACGGTGGTTACCGGAAACCCGGCTCAGGCAGTTTAAAGAAAAAAAATTCCATTTTACTTTTCACAATAATTGGATTTACGCTGCGTTATCAATAAGTTATACCGCGGTAATCAGCAACGTACATATTTTTACCCGGATATAACCTTAAATCCAGTTTTTATGATACTAATAGGCTATTCCGGGCACTCTTACGTTATTAATGGTATACTTCATGCCCTTGGCATAAAAACTACAGGCTACTGCGATAACGAAGAAAAAACTTTCAACCCGCTTTCATTAAAATATTTTGGAAAAGAAATGTCGGAGACCGGCATTAAAGCCTTAACTCAGGATGATTTTTTTATTGCTACCGGTAACAATACTATCCGCCGCAACATTTTTGATAACCTGGCTTTAAGAGGTTTATTGCCCGTAAACGCTATTCACCCCACCGGAACAATTGATCATACAGTACAAATTGCTTCACATGGTGTTATGGTTGCGCCCAACGTAACCATCAACGCATTTGCTAAAATTGGCACAGGTGCCATTTGCAATACTTTCAGCATAATAGAACATGAATGTGAGATTGGAGATTTTGCACACATAGGCCCCGGTGCAGTGTTATGTGGTAATGTAAAAGTGGGAGAAAATTCTTTTGTCGGCGCCAAATCTGTAGTACGTGAAGGGATTACTATTGGTAAAAATGCAATAATTGGTGCTGGTTCTGTTGTGGTAAAAAATGTACCCGATAATGTAAAAGTAGTTGGCAATCCTGCAAGGATTTTAGTAAAATCTTAAAAGGGTATTAACTTTCATAATTGCACCACAATCTTCTTTCTTAAAGGGGTTTCCCTTACCTTTGCCACGCAAAAAATACATTACTTATGAAGGTTTTAGTTACAGGTGGAGCCGGTTATATTGGCTCAGTTTTAGTTAGGCAATTATTAGATAAAGGATACCAGGTTCGTGCTTTTGATAATTTAAATTTTGGTGGCGATGCATTGTATGATGTAATGCTTAACCCCAATTTTGAATTTTTAAAAGGCGATGTAAGAAATGCAGCCGATGTTGAAAAAGCTATCGAAGGCGTTGATGCCATTGCTCACCTGGCTGCAATTGTAGGCGACCCGGCCTGCAAAAAATTCAGCGACGATGCAAAGTCTACCAATTGGGATGGCAGTGTTGCCTTGTTTGAAGCCGCAGAAAAAGCAGGCGTAAAACGTTTTGTGTTTGCCAGTACCTGCAGCAATTATGGTAAAATGTCCGATCCCGATTCTTTTGTTACCGAAACATCAGAGTTAAACCCCGTAAGTTTATATGCCGAATTAAAAGTTAAGTTCGAGAATTATATCATGCTCGAAAAAAAGGATACTAAAATGTGCAGCACGGCTTTGCGTTTTAGCACCGTGTATGGTTTTTCTCCACGTATTCGTTTTGATTTAACCGTAAACGAATTTACCCGTAATGCAGCCGTTAAAGGAGAGCAGGAAATTTGGGGCGCACAATTCTGGAGGCCTTATTGCCATGTAGATGATTTAGCCAGAGCTGTAGTGCTGGTAATAGAAAGCGCTGAAGAAAAAGTAAAATCAAATGTGTTTAATGTTGGCACCACCGAAGAGAATTATAACAAAGGCATGATAATAGAAGAGGTTTGTAAAGTGGTGCCCAACGTAAAAGTAAATTATGTAGAAATGAACGAGGACCCACGTGACTACCGGGTAAATTTTGATAAAATAAAAAATGAATTAGGTTTTACCATTACCAAAAAAGTACCCGAAGGCATTAAGGAAATTTACACCCTAATGAAAACCGGTATTATCGATGATGCCTATGGTCCAAAATTCAGAAATATTTAATTTTAAAAATAACATTTTCAAATTGCTCCAATCTACAGGCTGGGGCAATTTTTTTAAAGTAATTTTGCCCATCAATTTTAAAAATAATTTCAATTATGCTTTTACTCAGCGGCCCCAATATGGCAGGCAACGAACTAAAATATGTAACCGAATGTATTACTACGGGCTGGGTTAGCAGCGTGGGCGCTTATGTAGATCAATTTGAAAAAATGAGTGCTGAATATGCAGGTACAAAATATGCTGTAGCTACCAGCAGCGGTACCACAGCTTTACACATTTGTTTGGTGATGATGGGGGTTAACAGCGATGATTATGTAATTACACCCAACATTACTTTTATCGCTACCTGCAACTCCATAAAATACACTGGTGCTGATCCAATTTTTATTGATACTGATGTAAATACCTGGCAAATGGATTTGGCATTGCTGGAAGAATTTTTAAAAACTGAAACAGAACAACGCAATGGTGTTTGCCATTATAAAAAAGATGGTAAAAGAATTCCGGTAATAATGCCCGTGCATGTGTTAGGTAATATGTGCGATATGGATAAGCTGATGGCCCTGGCTAAGCAACATAACCTTACAGTAATTGAAGACAGCACCGAAGCATTAGGCAGTTATTACAAAGGCAAACATGCCGGTAGTTTTGGGTTGCTGGGTACCTTTAGTTACAACGGAAATAAAATTATTACCACCGGCGGCGGTGGCATGATTGTAACTGATGACGAAGCGCTGGCAAAAAAAGCAAAGCACCTTACCACACAGGCAAAAAGCGATGCATTTGAATACATACATGATGAGATTGGCTACAACTACCGCCTGGTAAATGTTGCTGCCGCAATGGGGGTGGCACAAATGGAACAATTGCCCGGTTTTATAAAACGCAAAAATGAAATAATTAATTTTTATAAAAAAGAATTGAAGGGAGTTGGGGATATAAAATTTCAGGAAGTAAGTGATGATGTAAAGCCCAATTGGTGGTTGCCTACCATTTTCACAGGCAAACAAAAGGAAGTATTAAAAGCACTTAACGATAATAAAATGCAAAGCCGCCCGTTTTGGGTACCCATGAACCAGCTGAGGATGTTTACCGAAAATATTTACTACAATCATACCGACAGGTCGAACTTTGTGTACCAGCATTGTTTAAGCATTCCCTGCTCTACTTATATTACAGATGCAGATTTAAAAACTGTAACTGATAAGATAAAAGAGTGTTTTTAATTTTTTTTACCAGCATGTAAACATTGTGCATCAATAGTTACAAGTGTTTATCCTGGCGTAAAATAAACGTCAATAATTTTATTATCCTTAATTAATTATGTATTTATTTCTTAAGCGTGTTTTCGATATTGTTATAGCAACAGTTGCCTTAATATTATTATCACCCATACTAATACCCAGCTGTATCATTTTATTATTCACCGGCGAAAAAGAAATTTTTTACAAGCAAAAAAGAATCGGCTATAAAAACAAACCTTTTTTCATCTGGAAGTTTGCCACCATGTTAAAAAACAGTCCTAACATTGGCACCGGCGAAATTACTTTGCGAAACGATCCAAGGGTAACTGCCTTTGGCAAACTCTTACGCATCACTAAAATAAATGAGCTGCCACAGATCATCAATGTTTTTAAAGACAATATGAGTATTGTGGGCCCAAGGCCGTTAATGGAAGTAAGCGTACAATTATATCCGGAAGAAATACGTAATAAAATTTACAACTGCAAACCCGGTATGACGGGTATCGGTTCACTAATTTTCCGTGATGAAGAAAAAATGATCTCTGATGCTGCCGACCCTAAAGCTATGTACGCAAAAATATATCCTTACAAAGGCGCATTAGAACTGTGGTACCAGCAGCATGCTTCTCTTTACACCGATTTTATGATCATCTTTTTAACCGCATGGTCCATCCTTTTTCCTAAAAATGACTTAGTAAACAAAGTATTTAAAGATCTGCCGCAACGGGCTTTTTAAGCCTTGTTAATCTTTTTAGGCAATTATCTAAACAAAATTGCCCTATTATTGTATTAAGATTATACAAATCTTTTTACAAATGAACTCATTTACCATCAAGGACCTCGAAAATCTTTCCGGCATTAAAGCGCATACCATACGCATTTGGGAGCAACGTTACTCTTTTATAAAGCCAGAACGCAGCGGCACCAACATTCGTTATTACAGCAACGACGAGCTGAAGAAAATTTTAAATGTAGCCCTGTTAAATAAATACGGCTACAAAATTTCGCATATAGATAAAATGAATGAGGGTGAGATGAAAGAAAAAATTCTTTCACTCAATCATCTGGAAGCGCAGCAGGAGCGAATTGTAAATGAACTGATACAATGCATGGTGGATATTGATATTGAAAGGCTGGAAAACATTTTAGATAAATATATTGTAGCCCGTGGTATAGAGAGAACCATCACTCAAATTATATTTCCTTTTCTTGAAAAAATTGGTATTCTCTGGCTTACTAACCATATAAACCCTGCACAGGAGCACCTTGTATCTAATATTGTAAGGCAAAAATTAATTGTAGGTATTGATGGCATTGTTACATCATTAAAAGTAAATAAAACGGTATTATTGTTTTTACCCGAAGGCGAATACCACGAGCTGGGTTTGCTTTTTATGTACTACTTGCTAAAAACCAGGGGCGTTGCTACAATTTATCTGGGCAGCAATGTTCCTTTAAAAGATGTAGAGTACGTGGTTAAATTAAAAAAGCCCGATTATCTTTATTCGCACCTGACCACAGTTGGTCAAAATTTTAATTTTGATAAGTTCCTTACTAATGTGACGCAAAAATTTTCAGGTACGCCAATAATAATCTCTGGCCAGCTTACGCATACCTATCAAAAAAAGATACAGGCGCCCTTAAATTTTAAAAGATCGTTTGCAGAGGTAATGGAGTTTGTATCAGATTTTTCAAAAGAAATTGCTTAACGCCTCACACTTAGTCTGTTTAAGAAATTTTAAAAAAAATTAAACAAAATTCTTGACGCTTTCAAAGTTTCTGTTTAACTTTACACTTCAATAATTAAACAAGCCATGTCAGCAATTGAATTTAACGAGGTAATCATTAATAACGCCGACTACCTGAAGCCCTTTGCAATAACATTAACCAGAGACAATGAAACGGCGAAGGATCTTTTACAGGAAACCATGTTTCGTGCCCTGGCCAACAAAGAAAAATATAATGCCGGTACAAATATTAAGGCGTGGTTGTACACCATCATGCGCAATATTTTTATTAATGATTACCGGCGTAAGGCAAAACAAAATACTATACTGGATAACAGCATTAATGAGTTTTTATTAAACAGTAACCAGTTATCGGTAGGCAATGAGGCAGAGAGTAATTTAAAAACTAAAGAAATTTACAAAGCTGTACATACATTGCCGGATATTTTCCGCAACCCGTTTATGTTATATTTTGATGGTTATAAATACAATGAAATAGCATCCATTTTAAAAGAACCATTGGGCACCATCAAAAGCAGGATACACTTTGCAAGAAAATTATTAAAAGAACAATTGACAAGATTTTAATGGTTACTACTTTTTTTTATCCCGTTTTATTTTTCAATAGTCCT
>JAYURK010000016.1:0-20569 GCA_043756235.1 Ferruginibacter sp.
GTCAAGCAATTCAGGAACGAGCAGGTCGTTCAGTTGTGAAATATCGTACATAAAAGGTTGAAAATAATTTCTTCAAAAAAACCGTCTTAAATCTGAAAAATGTAATTGAGAATTTATAATTGATTGGAATATGAGTTTCTGATAAAGCGAATGATAGATAAAATTTACCAGTTGGATTCCGCCACAATATTACGGTGTTTTTGTGGAAAAATACAATTTTTTTTGGTGAGAGTGCCCGCAGATATCGCCGATTACGCAGAAACAACTGTATTTTATCAGCGACATCTGCGTAATCGGCGGGAAGATTTCTGCTGTAGCTTATCTTTGCCCTCCACAAACAGCATTTATGTTCAATAAAAGAATTAAGATTAAGGAATTACTGGCCAGCGATAAAGCCAATTATCAGGCTACTGTTATGGGTTGGGTGCGTACCTTTCGTAACAACCAATTCATTGCTTTAAACGATGGCAGCAGCATTAATAATATTCAAATAGTTGCCGAGCTGGGTAAGTTTGATGAGGTGCTTTTAAAACGCCTTACCACCGGTGCCTGTATTAAAGCAACCGGTGAAGTAATTACCTCTTTGGGCAAAGGACAAAAAGTAGAATTAAAAGCAACTGAAATAGAAATACTTGGCGACAGTGATGCAGAAAAATTTCCTTTGCAACCTAAAAAACACAGTCTTGAATTTTTAAGAGAGATCGCTCACTTACGTTTTAGAACCAATACTTTTAGTGCCGTATTCCGGGTGCGGCATGCATTAGCTTTTGCTGTTCATCAATTTTTTAACGATAAAGGTTTTGTGTATTTGCATACGCCAATAATTACTGCAAGCGATGCAGAAGGTGCCGGCGAAATGTTTAAAGTAACCGCATTACCTTTAGATGGCACAGCTCCTAAAAATGAAGATGGTTCTATAAATTTTAAAGAAGATTTTTTTGGCCGCAGCACCAACCTTACCGTAAGCGGACAATTAGAGGGTGAATTAGCGGCTATGGCTTTCAGTGATATTTATACATTTGGCCCAACCTTTCGTGCGGAAAACAGTAACACCACAAGACACCTTGCAGAATTTTGGATGATTGAACCAGAAGTGGCGTTTAATGATTTGGAAGATAATATGAACCTTGCTGAAGAATTTATAAAGTATGTTATTAAACATGCCATGGAACATAATAAAGAAGACCTTGAGTTTTTAGCGCAGCGCCTGGAAGATGAAGAAAAACAAAAACCACAAATCGACAGAAGTGAATTAGGGCTGATTGATAAATTAAATTTTGTGGTAGATAATAATTTTGAAAGGTTAACCTATACAGAAGCGATAGAAATTTTAAGAGAGAGTAATCATAACAAAAAGAAAAAATTTACTTACCTGATTGATAAATGGGGGGTTGATTTGCAGAGTGAACATGAAAGGTATTTAGTAGAAAAGCATTTTAAAAAACCTGTTATCTTAACAAATTATCCTGCGGAGATAAAAGCTTTTTACATGCGCCAAAATGATAATTGCGAAGCTGGCCGGCAAACCGTTGCTGCAATGGATATTCTTGCACCCGGCATTGGCGAAATTGTTGGCGGCAGCCAGAGGGAAGAACGCATGGATAAATTATTAAAGCGTATGGAAGAGATGCATATCCCTGCGGAAGAATTGTGGTGGTATTTGGATACCAGGAAGTTTGGTGCTTGTCCGCATGCTGGTTTTGGTTTGGGTTTTGAACGTTTGGTACAATTTGTTACTGGTATGGGAAATATTAGGGATGTAATTCCGTTTCCGAGGTATCCAAAGAGTGCGGAGTTTTAACCCCCTCCGCCCCCTGAAAGAGGAACTTGGGGAGAGTAAAATATTTGGTTATCTTTTTTATGTTACTGTAATTAAATGCAAAAAAGAATTAAATTTATTGTATGACACTTATTGTAGAAACTAAAAATAAAAACGAAGAAAAAGTTTTAAAAGCTTTTTTAAGCAGTTTAAAAATAGGCTTTCGTACCGAAGCAGACGAGGATGCTGCATTGTACGCCGCAATGGTAAAAGGTCGTAAAACAAAACTACTGAGCAAAGCTGAAAAGGCAACATTTATTAAACGTTTATCAGGCAAAAAATGAATGTTGAAATCAGGCAATCTTTTGAAAAAGATGCACTAAAATTGCCGCTAAAAACTCAACGAGAAATAGCTGCTGTTATTCAAGAGATTGAAAATGTCGAAAAACTTTCTTCTTTAAAAGCTTGTAAAAAATTAACGGGGTATAAAACCGCTTACAGAATAAGAATTGGAAATTATCGTATAGGTTTCTTTTTTGAAAATAACACGGTAGAATTGGTGAGGGTTTTAGCAAGAAAAGATATATACCGCTATTTTCCGTAGAGTTTTAAGCCCTAAATTCTGAAAAAAATTATTCATATTTGAAACCGATAGCTATTATGCTTCGGTTTTTTTATTATCAATTTAGCAATGTTTATTTTAAACAGAGAATTGTATATTTATAAACAATGAGGTTATTTCTTTTTATATTATTTACAGTTTTTGTCGCCTGCAATAATGTTTCAAAAGTTGATGTTATTATTACTCCTCCCGAGAAATCAAAAATTAATATTATTAAACTGGCCGATAGTTTAGGTACAGTTACCATTTCATTACCATCACGGTATGATACCAATTTTTCCTGGACACATCATTCAGATTGTGGTTCGTCTTGTGATAAAATTAAATATAGATTTCAGCCAAAGTCCCTCCCTATTAACAAAGAATCTGGTTGGATGTGGTTTGATCTCAAAGATTCAATAGAAAGTTTTACAATAAGTCATTCTGGTTATTTTCCTTTTCATGCTGATTATGATAGCACCATTTTTTTACAATTGCATCAGAATAACAAAGCAAATTTGTTAGTTAGTCCGGATACTTATAAAATCAACTCCGATACGATTGAAAAAATAGGAGGTCGTTTTTACTCAATATTTTTGATTGATATATATGATACTGCAAAGCATCAATATTCAAAAAAATTATTAGCAGCAACAACTATAAAAAGTAATGGTATCGAATTCAATTTTGAGCTTTTAACAAAACACAAGGATTCTTTAAAAGATAATTTTTTAGATAATTCAAAATATTTTTTACGAACTGTACAAATTAATAAGGGCATGTAAAATTATTTACACCAATGAACCGTATCGACCGCCTTTCCACCATTCTCATACAATTACAATCTAAAAGAGTTGTAAAGGCGCAGGAAATTGCTGATAAGTTTATATTGAGAAGGAAGAACAGCTTTGATCAATTGAAAAGATGAACAGATAACGGACAACCGGATCATGTGAAATGGAGAAGAAATTTAGGTAAACGATAAAAAACACGACGTATTAAGAATGTGCTTTGGGCAAATCATTCATCACCGGGCACAGCTGGGTGTTTTTCTTCGTTTGCTTAATGTGGCCATACCCGGCAGCTACTGGCCAAGTGCTGATGATATGAGTTTTTAAAATAAGCATAGCCATATAACAAAAACCCCATTCACAAAATTGAATGGGGTTTTGTATTTTATTAAAAAGATGCCGTTATTTTAAATCATACGCTTTAATAACATTTCCTACAACAACATATACCCTGTCGGTTGCTTCGTCTACCACAAACTGTGGTGTGGTATCGGTAAAAGTTATTTTTTTAATTATTTCGCCTTTGTCTTTATTCCAAACCAGCATACCATTACCCTCGGGCATTTCGGATAAAATGTACAGGTTATCTTTTGTAGCCTGCGTTGCTAAAAATCTTTTAGAGGCTTCGGCATATAAATCGTTTCCGGCATTATTTATGGCCATACCCGATTCGTATTGGTTCATCCCTTTGGTTAATTGACTGCCGTCGTTGGCAAACATGGCACCGCCTAATCCCATACTGGTATTGCCCAAACCAGATAGCTGTCTGCCTGCTCCATAAACCGATGCTGCTGCACCGGCAATTTTCATCAGTTTCTTTTTAGTATTGCCAATATCCTTAAAATAATTATTGTACAAAAGTTTTCCATCAGCAGTTTGCATTGCAGCAACATTCTGGTTGGTGTTAATAATTAATTTACCGCCCTGGTTTCTTACATCCACAGTTGCGGCTTCTTTTTCATCATCAAACTTTTTAAGTTCCAGTCCTTCTGCAACCAAACGGTAAGTGTTATCGGTAAAGTTAAAGGCGTGTACTTTTTCTTTTGCAAAAGCATACAATATTTTACTTTTTGCATCCACACCAAAATTGGGTGTGCCTTTTATTTTAATGTCTTTATTCCAAACATCTTTTCCTTTTTCGTAGGTAAGGGTGTTGGCCCGTTCGCTGGTAACATACATTACGCCTTTATCGGTTGGCTCTGCCAATATTAAACCGCCATCCACTTTTTGATTCCACATTTCTTTTCCATCATTGTTAACCCAGTAAAAAATAGTTTCGTCATCTTTTACAGCTTCAATGGCCAATACACCATTGGCAGTATATTTTACCTGTGTAATATTGCCCAGCTTACTGTCTTTTTTCCATTTCATATTGCCGTTGGCATCCATTATGTTTATGCCGGCTTCGTTATATACCAGGTAATCATTTCCCATGGGACTTATACCATTTAATGCATCCCTCATTTTAATGGGTTCGGCCAAAGTGCTGTTACCATTTTCGGTAGTTAGTTTATCAATGTATTTTTTATAGCCAACAAAAACAGATTTCCCATCAGCACCTAAATAAGCATCGTCTACATTTTCGTCGTATTCTTTTTTCCACGCCAGTGTGCCGGATTTGTTAATACAGAAAACTTCTTTTTTGTTTACTAATAATAAGTTTTTGTTTCCGTCAACAATGGGGGCAACATTAAATGCCGAAGCAGTAAAAGATTTTACAGCTCTTTTTAATGCGCCAATACCAATGCCACCGCTTTTTTCTTTTGCTAATGGTACTGTCCACAGTTCTTTTGCTGTAGCAAAATCTACCAGTGAAACAGAAAGAAATCCATCTTTTACACTTTCAATAAGCAGGCCGCCCAAGTGCGGAATTATTAAAGTGCTTCTAACTTTAATGCCTTCATCTTTACTGTCGTAAACTACTTTACCATCTCTTGCCTGTATAATGTAGGTGTTTTTATTTTTTCCTATAGACAATGTTTTTTGTCTTTCTATTTTTACAAAAGGCGTGCCTTCTATTACAGTAATATCATCTTCATTTAATCCTAAAAAATCTTTATTCTCCCAGATAACAGATTTTTTTTCAGGGTCGATAGCAAACAGTTTTAGTTCGTTACCTGCAATTAATTCGCCGGTGGCAGACTGCATCAAGAATTTGGCATTGTTGGCTGCATTGCCTGCGGTAATTTCAAAAATGGGTTCGGTTTTTTGTGCGTTGCCCATAAAAGGAGAGGCCGCACATACCATGCCTATTGCCAGGCATACAATTGTTTTCTTCATAAATTAGAATTGGTGTTTATTTTTTTGAGTGGTGAAATTAAAGGAAAAAATGCAGGATGATTAAAGTTTAGCGGGTTAACAAAATTAGTATGCAACTAACGAAGTTTTGTTTTATTTAGTATATAAGTGTTAACTTATTTATTCCCTAATGTGTCAGTTATCAGGTTTCTTATCAAATCATTTTCAAAACCTTTTTGCAATAAGTGATCCTGCAGTTTTCTTTTTTTTATGAAAATATTTTTTTCGCTTTTTAGTGTTTTTAGTTTGGCATCAAAATGCTGCTGTAATACTTTTAGGTAATCATCTTCATTAATTTGCTTAAGTGCTTTTTTTATGCAATACTCACTTACCTGTTTTTGTTTTAGCTGGTATTTTATTTTTATCCGTCCCCACTTTTTACTGCGAAAATGGCCACCGGCATACTGGATGGCAAACCGCTCTTCGTTTAAATAGTTTTCTTCAATTAAGATGCTGAGGATCTCATCAACTTCTTTTGTGTTTAAACCAAAGCCATACAATTTATCTTTCACTTCGCTGTGGCAGCGCTCCTGGTAAGCGCAATAATGTTTGGCTTTTGGTAAAGCCAGTGTTGGTGTAAATTTTTGTTGGTATTCTTTATCTGCCATCTGTAATTGAAAGTAAGAATTTTATTTTGCCTGCGGCAAAAGTATTGCCACGGAGGCACAGAAACACAGAAATGTTTTTATTAAAAAGTATTGAAGAAAATTTCTTTTTCCGTGTTGTTGTGTAATCTGTGGCAAATATTTGCCACAGAGGCACGGAAACACAGAATAAATTTTATTAGAGAGTATAGAAAGAAAATTTCTTTTCCCGTGCTACTGTGTAATCTGTGGCAAAAAATATTGCCACAGAGGCACGGAATCACAGAAATGATGTTATATCAAATGCCTCAATTTTATAAGAGATACTTGAAGAAATATACTTTTCTTCTCCGTGCTTCTGTGCCTCTGTGGCAACCCTTAAAAACTTTTTGCAAAGCTTAATAAAACAGTTTGATTGTAATAAGGCTTAAATTGCTTTTGTGTAAAGTCGGCTTTTAAAATAGCCCGGTGGCTGAGGTAAACATTTTTGATGAGTTTTATTTTTGTAATAAACAACCCATCCATTAAACCATTTTTTGCAAGCTTGGCAAAATAATCGGATGAAATACCGAGGCGGTATTGCATATCTAACCATTTTTTATATTTTCTGTCGTACCAAATATTTAACTCGGCGCCCAGTTTTTTAAAAACAAAAAGATCATAATCACCATTGGTATCAAATGTTTGTGTATAAAACCCTGTGTTGGCAATTTGCTGGCTGCGTAAACCATACAAATTAATGGAGTAAGGCGAAAGTGAAAATCTGAAATAATCGTTGGGTTGAAATTTTATACCAGGTGATAAGGTTATATCGTAAGGACTTAGAAATCCTTGAATTTTCCCATTTGTATTGTAGTCTTTAAAAAAATCGCCATCAAAAATTGTAAAGATGGAAGTGCTTGTTTTTGCAATTAAATTAAAATTCCATTTATTGCTTTTGTTCATTGCGTAAGAAAAATCATGCAGTGTGCTAAAATCATCGGTAGCTTTTTGTATGTATGAGGTGTTAGTTAGTCCCGATTTTTGCACTGCAACTGTCCAGTGCAATTCATTGGTCATGGCAAATCTTTCGCCTTCTTTAAAATAATTTAAGCCAAGGTCTAATGCGCTTGTGGCCGAAAAGCTTTTTTTATCGGGGCCCGAAGGTGAATTAAATTCTAAAATATTGCCTACATTTAAACCAATACCAAAAATAAATACCCAGGCTTTGGGTGACGCTTCTTCTTCAGTAACATCCTGCAATTTTTCATTAAAGAGTTGATGGGTTATTAAATTGCTGTCGTATTTATTGTATTGTACCGAGTCAACAAATGTTTTTGCAACTTTTGTTTTTATAACGTTATTATTTTTATCAACAAAAGCGTACGTGTATGTTTTGCCTTTTGTGTTTAATACTTTGCACCTTATTGTTGTGCTGTCTTTTTTAAATATTTCATCTCTTTGTGCCAATACATTGCCGGCTGTAAATAAAAAAATACAAAGCAGTAAATGCTTTATGCTAAAAAATAGTAGTGGGGTATTTTTTTTCATGCCGGTTTAAAAGGGAAAATAAAAAAAGGTAATTGAGTTTATCGGTATATAAGAACAGGAAGTAAAAATTTACTTCCTGTTCTTTTTAATTATTTGTTGGTAGCGCCAGTACCTTTTGTATTAATAGCCATGCAAACCCCATCTTGTATACTTAAAATAAAATGGCCTGCGCTGTAAGATTTTCCGCTTGACTGGTTGGTTGCACCCCAGCTCCACGAAACTATCATTTCATAATCTCCATCCGGGCCGTCTGTTGGCACAGTAAATTCGCCTTCTTCAACAGGTATTTTTTTAATGGTTTCTTTTTTATCCCATGAAGGTTTTATCCATTGGTAAGTAATTTTACTAAAACTAATTGATGAAGCTTCTGCAGTTCTTTTGCCCGATGATTGGCCGGTTGCAACATCCCTTGGGCTTTTAATTGCTGTTATGCTGTTATCGCTGGCGCTTACAGAAAAATGATAGGGTTTGTGCTGCCTTTTTCCTGTTGCCTGCCCGCTTGCTGCATCTCTTGGGCTTTTAACTTCGTTAGTAAAAGAAATATCGCAACCTGTTGGGGTGCTGCTTATGCGGCACTTTACATTCTTTTTAACGTCGTAGCCTGCGGTTTTTGCTGCGGCGCCCTCTTGTGCAATCAGTTGATTGGTAAAACTTGTTGCTGCAATAATCGCAGCTGCAATAAAAATTTGTTTTTTCATTTGTTTAGGTTTTATTGTAATTGATAATATTTTCAAATTTGGAGCCTTTATTTTTAGTTAGATTTTTCTATACTAAAACTTGAAGCTTCCTGCGTTCCTTTTTCGGTAATTGGTTTTCCGTCGGCAGCAATGGCTTCTACGGCCCAAATAAAATCGCATAAATAGGGTGGTTTGCATGGGCCTGAGTAAATGCCGGTTACTGCAACTTGTGTAATATCCATTACATCTTTTGTTACAATTGGTTTATTGGTTCTCATGGCCTGCGTACCATTTTGTCCCTGCATCAATTGCCATACCTTAAGCCTGTACGTTATGCCATCTTTCTGTTTAGGCGCAACGGGTGTCCACCTGAAAGTTATAGGTTTTTTTGCTTCGTCAACAATAAACGATTTACCGGCCGGGGGTGTCTGTAATTTTATTACGGCAGCCGCATTTTCATCTGTTTGATTAGTTTTTGTTTTGGATTTTGATGATTCGTATGTAGTAACCTGTGCAGTTACACCCGTTGCTGCTAAAAACGCTGCCGCAATAAAAATTTGTTTTTTCATATTTTTTTTTAGATTTTGGGTTTGCCCGCTCTTTCGGTTTTGGGCTTTACCGGTTTTATGGGGGGAGAATTAATGGTGGAGTATACTGAAGCAATCGCTGCTAAAACACATTTGCGTTATGAGTATTATACCTTCCTCCACAGGGTGTTTGGGCAGTTACTGTTTAAATTTTCACCAATATTATAAGCTTTAACGTAAAATTGTTAGCCGTAGTATTGCCATAAATTTCTTTATCTGTTTACTCCCGGCATTTTGCAGGCTTAAAATCACCTAAACTCTTAAAAACTAAATTGTTAATATTATCTTGGCATCATTACTGGCAATCTTTTATCTTTGAAGATATAATTTATACATTTTATGAAGTTTATCGTTTCGTCTTCGGCTTTGCTGAAACAACTGCAACAAATTAGTGGTGTTATTAATGCCAACACCGTGTTACCCATACTTGAAGATTTTTTGTTTGAAATTGAAAAGAACAAACTTACCGTAGTGGCTACCGATTTAGAAACAGTAATGAAAGTGCATTTAGATATAGAAGCTAAAGATAGCGGCAAAGTTTGCATACCTGCAAAAATTTTAATGGACTCGTTAAAAAATATTGCCGAGCAACCGCTTACTTTTAATATTGATAAAAACTTTGGGGTAGAAATTACCAGCGATAATGGTAAATATAAAGTGATGGGAGAAAATCCCGATAACTTTCCTAAAGAACCTGCGGCTGATGATGCCAACAGTTTTACCATGACATCGAGTGCATTGGTTACCGCCATCAACAAAGCAATTTTTGCAGTTAGTAACGACGATCTTCGCCCTGCAATGACGGGTGTGTTTTTTGAACTGGATAAAAAAGGAATAACCTTTGTTGCCACCGATGCACATCGCCTGGTACGCTATACCCGTACAGAAGTTAGCTGCCCTAAAAAAGATTCTTTCATCGTTCCTAAAAAACCATTGAGTTTATTAAAAAGTTCTTTACCAGATAATGAAGATGAATTAAACATTAGCTATAACAGCAATCATCTATTTGTAAAGCATGGCGGTACCGAATTAGTGTGCCGGTTAATTGATGCCCGTTTTCCCGATTATAAAGTGGTAATACCAGTTGATAATCCTTATAAAATGACGGTGAATAAAAACGATTTTCAAAATGCATTGCGCCGTGTAAGTGTGTTTAGTAATAAAAGTACCAACCAGGTGGCGTTAAGCATTAGCGGCAGTCAATTACAATTAGCAGCACAGGATGTTGATTTTAGTTTTGAAGGTAACGAACGTATGGCCTGCCAGTACGATGGCGAAGATTTACAGATTGCTTTTAATGCAAAATTTTTAATTGAAATGCTTAACGGTGCCGATACCAGCGAAATAAATATGGAACTAAGCACAGCCACTAAAGCCGGTATTATAAAACCCACCGAAATGGGAGATAATGAAGAGTTGCTGATGCTGGTGATGCCGTTGATGTTGAATAATTAGAAGCCCCCTCCGCCCCCTGAAGGGGGAACCTTGCGGATGTAAATATGTTTTGAGACCGGAGTTTAGAGCTTCGGTTTTTTTATAATTTAGAGGTTAAGTATATAGATTAGGGGGGAGAACACTTAGGTTCCTCTCCGAAAATTTAGACAAAACTATGCCTGAAGAGATTATAAACGGACTGGGATTTATTTTCGATGAAGCTTTTGATGTAAAAGGCCGCATTTCAATTTCTGATTTATTTTCAAAATCAAAGAAGCGGTGTGGAATATATCTCCTTAATTTTTCCAACAACACATTTTATATAGGGCAAGCAATTGACATTGTAAAAAGATTTTCGCAACACAGAAAAAATTATGATAACATAGTTAGGTATTGGTTCATAGAAGTTGAAAAAGAAAATTTAAACGAAGTTGAAGAAAGGCTTATTAAAAATGCAGAAACAGCAGGACTTTTAATAATAAATAAAACTTTTGTATCGAATGTTATAGGAGATACTGATTTAGACTTAATTGTTCCAGTTGAGCAACAAACTAATTGGATAGAAAAAAATGAAATGATTTCTAATGAAGGTTTCGACATTTATCCAATTATTGATATAAAATACAAAATAAAATATCAACTCGATTTTGAAAAATTAAAAAGAAATAAAAATTATCCCCAAATAAAAAGAATTCTGAAAAAGTACATTCAAAAATGTATTCCTGCGTATAAAAAAACTGAGCTTTCGTTTTGGGCACTAAGCTGCTTGCCGTCTACAAACAAAGGAACCTATCCCAGATTTATTTGTCTAAATATAAACGCAATGGAAGTTCTCGTTTTGGGTTTTGCAAAAAAAGAAAAAAAAGATTTTTGTTTTTTTATCGGTTCGGGTCTGTTTTTAGATGATGGTAAAGATTGGATTTTTGAAAAAGAGGTTAATAGAATAAAAAAATGTTATCCCTCTATTTCGGTTAACGAATCAAATTATAGGGCTGCAGGAAGCGATCAGTACATGGTTCATTTTGAAGATTTTGATGAATTTGAAAAATTTTTTGAGTCAGAGACAATTTTCATTGAAGCTATCAAAGAAATAAATTTAAGGCTAATGAGAAAGGGAGGAACGATTTTTTCTCATTACCATTGTTTTGATCTAGCAAAAGATGTGCTCTCCTGAAATTCTTGAAGTTTTTGTTGCTGCGAACAACTTTCAAACCGCAATTACCTGATTTTTTCAATCATACCATAAAAAACACTTTGTATATTTAAGTATGCTTTTACAATTAAAAAATACCGATAAAGATAATATTGATAAGCTGTTGGCTTTTGCAAAACAGAACCATCTGCAACTATCTTTAATTGATGATGTGGAAAACAATATTCTTTTACCAGGAAACCCACTTACACCGGAAGAGCTTACAAAATTGATACAAAAAAGCAGGGCAAGCGGAATGATTACAATGGAAAATGCTCATCTGAAAATCCGCAATTCTTATAATAAGATTTAATTGTTCCATAACATTTAATTGTCAAAACTTTACCTTTTATTGATTTTCTACCGAAAGTTTTCCAAAGAATTTTCCTTTGTTCCTTCGGAACAACATGTGGGTAGAAAAATAACAGCATTTGCATTTTCGTTCCTTAGGAACGTTTGGTGCAAACCGAAAAGCACCTTGCGTTCCTACGGAACGCTGAACCATTTTTTATCTAATTCTACCCACCTTATGTTCCTACGGAACATTATTCCTGATGCTGAGCTCTTTTAATTTTCGAAAAAAAACAATTCTCAAAAATCTAAATTCTTCTTCCGAACTTACAACCCTAAACTAACTAACCATGGCTTTAATAATTTTAGGCGTCATCATTTTAATTCTTTCTGCCGTACTTTTAAAAAGCAGTACAGCTTTACAAAAATTTATTCCGGTTGGCCGCATTATCGGTTTTATTTTTATAGTGCTGGGTATTGTTACCAGTTGTGTAAAACAAATTGACGGTGGCGAAATTGGTGTAAAGGTTTTATTTGGCAGCATACAAAACGATGTTTTGGGTAGCGGTTTACATTTTATTAATCCTTTGCTGGATGTAAAGAGGTTGGATGTAAAAACGCAGAATTACACTATGAGTGGCGTGAATGATGAGGGCCATAAATCAGGCGATGATGCTATAAAGGTTTTAACCAGCGATGGGCTTGAAGTAACCATCGACCTTACGGTTTTATACAAAATAGTGGCAGCCGATGCCCCAAAATTATTAAGAGAAACCGGTGACGACTACCGGGATAAAATTGTACGCCCCATTACCCGTACAAAAATCAGGGATAATGCCGTGTATTACCAGGCGGTAGATTTGTTTGGTAATAAAAGAGATGAATTTCAGCAGCGCATTTATAAAAGTATTGAAGACGATTTTAAAAAACGTGGTCTTATGCTGGAGCAATTGTTAGTTAGAAATATTACACTGCCTAATTCTGTAAAAGCGTCTATCGAATCTAAAATAAATGCAGAACAGGATGCAAAAAAAATGGAGTTTGTGTTATTAAAAGAAAAACAGGAAGCCGAACGTAAAAGAGTAGAGGCACAGGGTATTGCCGATTATCAACGCATCATCAATACCGGCCTTACCGATCAGCAGTTGCAGTACGAACAAATTAAAGCTATGAAAGAACTGGCGTTGAGTGCCAATGCAAAAGTTATTGTTATGGGCAAAGGCAATACGCCTTTGATTATTGATGGTAAATAATAATTTGGTGAATGGTCAATGGTGAAATTCCGGAAAAAAAATTATTTACGACACCTGGTTTAAAAAAATCTTTATAATGAATATAATTACGCTTCGCAGTTTTGATAATTACTTTTTAGCAAACATTACCCTTACAAAATTGCAGGATGCCGGCGTGGAATGTTATTTAAAAGATGAGCATACGGTAACTATCGATCCCATATTATCCAATGCTATTGGTGGTATAAAGCTTGTGGTAAAAGAAGCGCATGCTGAAGAAGCAAAAAAAATATTACAGCAATTTGATGAAGAATACCTGCAATCGGTTAAATGTCCGCAATGCGGTGCTGCGGCAATTACGCTGGTATCAAAACCCGGCGCTTCAAATTTTATTACAGCTATTTTTACCTGGTTGTTCTCCAGTTATGCGATAGCTCCCGAAAATGTTTACCAATGCAGTAAATGCGGTTACGAAAGTAAAAACATGCCCAGCACTGTTAATGAAGAAGATTTACACGATTAAAATTTTGCAAAAACTATTTTTGCTGTTTATTTGAAAGATGAAAAAAATTGCCATGATACCGGCACGTTATGCCGCCACACGTTTTCCTGCAAAGCTGATGCAGTTGTTGAAAGATAAAACAGTTATCCGCCACACTTATGATAATACTGTTGCCACTAATTTATTTGATGAAGTAATGGTGGTAACCGACAGCGAAATTATTTTTAACGAAATAACAATGCATGGCGGTAAAGCCATCATGAGTATTAAGGAACATGAAAGCGGCAGCGACAGAATTGCCGAAGCCATAGCTGATATGGAAGTGGATATAGTGGTTAATGTACAGGGCGACGAACCTTTTGTACAAAAAGAGCCGCTTGAAAAATTATTAAAAGTATTTGCTGATGAAAATGTACAGGTGGCATCGCTGATGCAGGTATTATACGATGAAAAATTTATTAACGATCCTAATTATGTAAAAGTTGCTGTAGATAAAAATATGAATTCGCTATTGTTCAGCCGCAGTGTAATTCCCTATCTAAGAGATAAAAATATTGCCGCCACTTATTACGAACATATTGGTGTGTATGCATTTCGCAAGCAGGCGCTTTTAAATTTTACCGTTTGGCCCGTTACCCCTTTAGAGGCTGCCGAAAAAATTGAATGCCTCCGGTATTTAGAAAATGGTGTGCCGCTTAAAATGGTGGTTACCCAATATATGGGTGTGGAAATTGATACACCGGAAGATTTGAAAAGGGCGGCTTCACTGCTTGGTTAATCTTAAATTTTACTTCTTGCCTTCGGCAAGTATTGTTGCCACAGAGACACAGAAAAATACAGTTTCTGATATTCCGTAGCGGTAACATTTTGCCAAAGGTAAATACCATTCTGTGTTTCCGTGCCTCTGTGGCAAATACCTTTTTGCCCAAGGCAAAACAAAATTCCTGTAATTTCGTAACAGTATAAAAATAATTCTATGGCATTCAGAAATTTTAAAATGGTGGGCTATGTAGTTTATGGCCGCGGCAGCTTTAACCAGTTAGACGAAATTATTGCACCACACCGTAAACCCAATGCACCAATGGTTTTTTTGGTTGATCATTTTTTTTCCGCAGGATCCGGTGGAAATGGAAAAGATTTAGCTTCAAGGGTGCCTGCAAAAAGCAATGATAAAATAATTTTTGTGGATGTTACCTACGAACCCAAAACAACTTATGTAGACAGTTTAGCACAACAATTAAAAGAAGAATTTGGAACGGTTAGCGGTGTAATTGGTATTGGCGGGGGCAGCGCAATGGACCTTGCTAAAGCTGTTGGCTTAATGATGAACAACCCCGGCTCGTCTGCCGATTACCAGGGTTGGGATTTAGTAAAGCAACCCGGCGTATATAAAGTGGGCATTCCTACTTTAAGCGGTACCGGTGCCGAGGTTAGCCGAACAACGGTGTTAACAGGCCCCACAAAAAAGCTGGGCATGAACTCTGACTTTACCCCATTTGATCAAATAATTTTAGATCCCGAACTTACTGCTAACGCTCCCGCCAACCAGCGTTTTTACACAGGTATGGATTGTTATATTCATTGTATAGAAAGTTTAACAGGTACATACTTAAATGAATTCAGCAAAAGCTATGGCGAAAAAGCTTTGCAATTGTGCCGCGAAGTGTATGTAAATAAAGATACCTGGGATGCCGACAGTGACGATAAACTGATGATGGCATCTTACGCCGGCGGCATGAGTATTGCCTACAGCCAGGTTGGGGTAGCGCATGCCGTTAGTTATGGTTTAAGTTATTTGCTGGGTACCAAACACGGCATTGGTAATTGCATTGTGTTTGATAAATTACAGGACTATTATCCCGAAGGAGTAAAAGAATTTAAAATAATGGTAGCAAAAAATAACATTGATATACCGCAGGATATTTGTGCCAATTTAAGTGATGACGATTTTAAAAAAATGATTGATGTTTCTCTGGGCATGAAGCCGCTTTGGGAAAATGCTTTAGGTAAAAACTGGGAAAAAATTATGACGAGGGAAAAACTAAGGGTATTATATGAGCAGTTGTAATCGTAAATTTTTAACTTCATCGTATGTTTAAACAAAGCAAAAAATATATTTCTTACATTTTAAACCCGATGGACCTGCTGCGTACCCAAAAAGTATTGCATGTAAATCCTACAGTTGTAGCCACCCGTAAAGAACCAGAGGTAATTAAATTATTTGTTTTTGATTACGATGCTGCACAGGCAGATATCCGGGAACTGAGTGATGTGCCCGCCAGTTTTCCATATTTGAATTCGCCTAAAACCACCTGGTTAAATGTTGATGGTTTACGCAAAGCAGATGTAGAAAAAATATCGGGACATTTTGGCGTACATTATTTAATTACCGAAGATATTTTAAGCATAGGCCAGCGGCCAAAAATGGATGAAATTGATGGCCTGTTATTTTGCTTATTAAATATGATGTACTTCAACGAAAAAGATTCGGCTGTAGAAGTGGAGCAGGTAAGCCTGGTGCTGGGTAAAAATTTTGTTATCAGTTTTCAGGAAGATGCAGCCCGGGATGTTTTTAATCCGCTTAGAGAAAGATTAAAAATTAATGGCAGTAAAGTACGCCAGCAAAAAGCCGACTTTTTATTTTACTCCCTTATTGATATGATTGTAGACAATTATTTTGTGGTAATGGAAAAGCTGGGTGAAAAAATTGAAGGGTTGGAAGAAGATATTGTACGCAACGCCAACACCCGTACACTGGCAAAAATTAATATGCTGCGTAAAGAAATGATTGTTTTAAAAAGAAGTATAGCGCCGGTACGGGAATTGGTAAACGGCATTTTACGCAGCGAAACAGATTTAATTGAGGAGCGTACAGAAAAGTATTTTAAAGATATTTACGATCATATTTTACAGGCAAACGAATTGGCCGAGAACTACCGCGATATGATGATGAACTTAAACGACCTTTATATAAGCAATGTAAATTTAAAAATGAACGAGGTAATGAAAGTGATGACGGTGGTTACCTGTTTGCTGGCACCCGCCACAGTTATTGGTGGTATTTTTGGAATGAACTTTGAAATCATTCCCCTGCTGCACAACAAATGGGGTTTTTTTATTTCAGTAGGGTTAATGCTTTTTATTCCGCTGGCAATGATTAGAATGTTTAAAAGGCGGGGCTGGTTTTAAACCTCTTTTGGTGTTGCTGGTTTTTTATAAATAGGTACCGTACTGCAGGGCTCTCCGTACATAATACTTTTTGCAACCGGCCTTAATAAATTGGTAATCTCTACATAAGCCGATTCGGTTACCGGTAATTCTCCGCAGCCTTTTATCACCACTCTTTTATCTGTGTATTCCGCAGTGTTTATTTTGTACAAATTTTTTAAAAACAGTGTTTGCTGCAAAAAATTTTCGGTACCAAAAACCACAGCATTAGCTACGGGTTGCAGGTAACTGGCCACCAGCATATTTGCCCACATGGGTATTACTGCATCGGCGGTGCAGGTAATGGCTATGTTTTTACCCTGATAAGGTGTAAGGTCTAAATTTTTTAAAGCTTCTCTAAATTCTTTTTCTTTTAGTATCAGCCCCATAAATAAATACTCCTTTAAATCAAACACTGCAATTGCTTCCTTAGGAAAATAATCTTCCAGGTTTAAAGTGATAATGCCACTTTCGGCAACCTTATTTATCATTACATCTTCCATTGGGTAAAGTTATAGCAATATTATTGCGGCGCACAAGGGGTAATTAAAAAATTCTTTATCCCGTAAACAAAACAATCCCCCGCTATTTACGGGGGATTGTATAAAAATGCTGGTTAGTATTAATAATATTTACTGCGGTTATCTTTTATGGTAGCCTGGCTTTTTAAACCTTCAAACCAGCCTGCGGCAGTTTGACTGCGTAAAGCAGTTATTTGTTGCGTTTTTTGCTGTGCCTCTACTTCGGCAGCTGGTGCGGCTTTGGTGCCAATGCTGTTTACTTTAATAATATACACTCCATTACTGCCTTCAAAAGCTGGTGATATTTTGGTTTGATAAGCCCCATTAAAACTTGCTCCAATTAATTTTGGTTCGGGGCCAATGTTAGCAACAATTTTACTGTTCATGGTAAGGCTGCTATCGGCGCCGGTACTTTGTATTTGTTGTTTATATAAAGTTGCTGCACTTTCCAGGGTTGGGTTGGCGCCAAGGTTTTTAATAATTGCTTCTGCTTTCTTTTTATTCCTTATAACGGCTTCAACATTTGGTCTGGCAGTTTTTACATCCTGTGTTCCTTCACTTTCAATTTTATCAATAGTGGCCACCACAAATTGATCGCCAATATTAAAAGGTTCGCTTACATCTCCTTTGTCTGCCTCAAATACCCAGCGTACCAAAGGCCTGGCATCCTGCAGCTGACCTAACATATAATCGTTTTCTTTTACTATCTGCGGCCAGCTAACTTTTTGTAATCCATTCTTAGCAATATAGGCATCAAAATCTTTTCCGCCTTTTTGGCCCGATAATTTTGTAGCATTATTATTTGCTGTACCAATGGTTGCATCACTTGGATAAATTTCTTTTGCCATAAATGCAATCTTATATGCAGGGCTGCTACCTTTCTGGCTCATTACTTCAATAATATGATAGCCAAACTGGGTACGTACCACCGCTTTTGAACCTACTGATTTATTAAAAACAAAATCATTAAACTCAGGTACCATTGTTCCATATCCAAATGTACCAAGGTCGCCACCTTTATCTTTACTGCCGTCAGATGAAAACTGTGCAGCTAATTGCGCAAAATTTGCCCCGCCCTGTATTGCTTTAAATATACTATCGGCTTGTTTTTTTGCAACACTATCCTCCACAATTGGATTGCCATTTTGTGGGTCTACTGTTGGTATTAATATATGTCTTGCTTTTACGCTGTCGGGTAAAGTTTTACTGCCCAATATTTTTGCCATCACATAATTATTACCATCTACATAAGGACCATAAATACTGCCGCCCGGTAATTTAATGATAGAATCCAGTGCTGCTGAATTAATTTTTGATTTTGGTAAATAATTACTGTCATAATTTATAGCCGATGTATTTCTTGCCAAAAAAGCCTGTGTGTTGGTTTCTTTTGCAAAGCCATCTTTTAAAGTGTTTACTAAATCTTTTGTGGTGGTGCTGTCGGCAGCGTTGGGTAACTGGCTGAACGTTACATACGAGATCATGCGGCCTGCTTCCTGCTTAAACTGGCTTTTATGATTTTGGATGTAACTGCTAATTTCATCGTCGCTCACTTTAATGGTACTGTCGCCAATTACATTATATGGTACTGCCACATAAGATATGCTGGCAAAATTGGAATTTTCTTTTTTATCTTTTTCCAGCATCCAGGTAGGGTAATAAGCACTTGCATTTAATAAAGCAAAATATTTTGAAGAGATGCTGGTTAATTTTTGCGGACCGGCTATCTGTGCATTAATCATTTCGTATTGTTCGCCTTTTGCTTTTTTAATCATACTGTAAGCATTGGCAACTTTAGCCTCATCCAGTTTTCCTGTTGCAGGGTTTACCATACTTGGGTCTTGCATCAGCGGATTAGAAGGATCATTACTGCTTAATATAGAAGATAATTCTTTAGAGGTAAATGCAATGCCCAGCTTTGCAGCTTCTTTATAAAAAACCTTTTCTGCCACCATTTGGTTCCAAACCTGGTCCCTTACCTGGTTAGCATCTGGCGACTGGCCGGTTTGCTGAGACTGTTGCTTAGACATTTCATAAGCATAATTATATTTTTTGTCAAACTCCTTTCTTTCAATAGCCTCACCATCTACTTTACCTACATTACTGGTTAAAGAACTAAAGAAGCCGCCGCCACCTTTGGTGCCGGAATTGGCATCCATTAATAAAAAGCCAATTAAACTTAAGGCAATAACTGTAATAACTACAGCAGTACCTTTATCACGGATGGTTTGAATGATTTGCATATTTTCCTGTAATTAAAATGGACGGCAAAAATAGGGGAAAAACAGATATTAACACTTAATTTTTAGGTGTGTGAATAGCCTAATATTGAGTATTGGCACGGTTTTAAAAGCAAGGAACAAATTATAGTGATGGTATTTTTAAAAACCGGTGGTATTTTAAGTTGTAAACAACTGTTTGTTAATAAAACCATTTTACTGTTGATAACCCAACTTTGTTTCATAAAAAACTCTTTACAAAATGGGTTTAAAATTAAAGGATGGTAGTTTTTAAAATAATAATGTTGGCAGGGTATATTTTATACCATGGATGTTAACAGGGCTTTTTAAAAAATGCTTCATTTTGTTTTCCTCCGCCTGTTTTATTAACCATGTGTTTATAATTAAGTTTTGTAAACATGTAAACCAGCGGCAGTAAGCTTTAATAGAATGATAGTGTTTATTTTTTTTATGTTAATTACCTGTTGATGAGGGTGGATAAGTAAAAGGTTTTAATTTTACATCATTACAAAAAATATTTCTTTACACTTATTAACACCCATAGTAGTAATAGGTGATTATATAAATAATAAGTATTAATACATATTATGACAGATATTAACAGTGCAAAACAAAATATTGAAACTGCAGGTTTTTTGGATGTGGACATAAATCCCGAATTGGATTTGTTTGCAGAAATTGAAAAATTAAAAAAAGAAAAGAACGCTATTATACTGGCACATTATTACCAGGAACCGGATATACAGGATGTGGCCGATTTTATTGGCGACAGTTTAGGGCTGGCGCAAAAGGCTGCCACAACCAGTGCAGATATTATTGTTTTTGCCGGCGTGCATTTTATGGCAGAAACGGCAAAAATTTTAAATCCTTCTAAAAAAGTTTTACTGCCCGATTTAAAAGCAGGCTGCTCTTTAAGCGATAGTGCACCACCACCATTATTTAAAATATTTAAAGATAAACATCCCGATCATTTGGTAATTACATACATCAACTGCTCTGCAGGTATGAAAGCTTTAAGTGATATTATCTGTACTTCTTCTAATGCCCAAAAAATTGTAGAAAGTCTTCCGGCAAGTCAACCTATCATTTTTGCACCAGATAAGAACCTTGGGGCTTATATCAA
>JAYURK010000017.1:0-20537 GCA_043756235.1 Ferruginibacter sp.
GTATTTATTTTGGATAAAGACAATAAAATAAAAAAAGTAAAAGTACAAACCGGCATACAGGATATTAATTATATGGAAATTACAGAAGGGCTTAAAGAAGGCGAGGTAGTAATTACCGACCCCTACGATGTAGTGAGTAAAACTTTAAAAGAAGGCGATAAAGTAAAGGTGGTGGATAAGAAGGAATTGTTTGAGAAGAAGTAGAGCCCCCTCCGCCCCCTGAAGGGGTAACTTGGAGTCTGATTATTTAAAAAACAATTATCAATACAGCAGGCTGCAATTTTCTAATTACAGCATTATTTTATTTCGCACTCTTAATAAAATAGTTTTAGAAAATTTTAAAGTAAGCCGATATTGAAAACAATTTTTTTAGCTGCCGTACTTTTGCTGCTGTGTTTGCAGCATGCCCACGCACAAAATAAAACTACTTCGCTTAAAGTTTTTGTGCAGTCAACAAAAAATGATTCTGTAAACAATGCAACCCTGCAGTTATTACTGTTACCGGATACGGTTTTAATTTCTTCGCAGGTATTTAATAAGGTGGGCAACAGTTTTGTGGTGGAGCATTTATCTAAATACATGATTAAGGTGTCGTGCATTGGGTTT
Source organism: Ferruginibacter sp. (assembly GCA_043756235.1). Classification (GTDB taxonomy): domain Bacteria; phylum Bacteroidota; class Bacteroidia; order Chitinophagales; family Chitinophagaceae; genus Ferruginibacter. Next base: position 607 of record JAYURK010000017.1, read on the forward strand.
GAAGCTGCAACGAAAACCATTAATATTTCTGATAAACCTGTTACAACTTCTTTTTTATTAAAACGCAGTACTACCAATTTGCAGGCAGTAGTAGTAGTTAGCAAAAGGCCTTTAATAAAACAGGAAGATGATAAAACTATTGTAGATGCCACTGTATTAGCCAACAGCAGTACCAATGCTTATGAAGTTTTAGAAAAAACCCCGGGTGCTATTGTAGACCAGGATGGCAATGTTTATTTAAGCAGCATGACCCCGGCAACAGTTTATATTAATGGCAGAGAAATGAAACTGAGCAGTGCCGACCTGGCTTCTTTATTAAAAAGTTTACCTGCAGGCAGTGTAAGTAAAATAGCAATACTGCGTAACCCATCTGCAAAATACGATGCGGCCAGCAGCGGCGGTATTGTAAATATTGTTTTAAAAAAAGGGGTAAAGCTGGGCAGCAGTGGCAGTGTTAATGTGGGTTACTTTCAGGGCGTGTACAGTACACAAACTGCAGGCATTAATATTAATAAAAGCACTCAAAAAATAAACAGCTATTTTAATTACCAGTTTACCAACCGCAAAAATTATGAAGAACTGAATTCGGACAGGTTGATAAATACTGATTCTACTTTGGTTGTTCAAAAAGCTTACACCACATATCCTTCTAAAGGATTTTATATTGGCAGTGGCATTGATATTGCTTTTACAAAAAAGTTTAATGTGGGTTATGATGTAAGGGTGAGCAACAACAACAGTAAAAGCAATGCCTTAAACAGTATTGATATTTTTAAAATAAATTCGCCAGCAGCTTTAGGTGAAAATCAATCAAGCATTAATAACAAAAACCAATCGCTGTATATCAGCAACGAAATTTCTTCCACTTACAAAATTGATTCAGCCGGCAGCGAATGGACCGCAGAAGTGAATTACAATGTATACCGCAACAACAACACACAATTGTACTCTAATTATTTTTATTTGCCTGCAAGGCCAACAGTACAAGGTGACGGAGAAAATAAAAACAATAAAAATATTTTTGTAGCCGAAACCGATCTTACCCTAAAGCTGCCTAAAAAATTTACATTAGAAACCGGTATTAAAACCACCATCAGTAACAGTAATAACAGCGCTGCATATTTTAATGATACGGCCAGCAGCGGCAGAAAAGTTGATCCTTATCAAACCAACACTTTTAAATATAAAGAAACCATCAGCGCTGCATATTTACAATTAGCAAAAACTTTTTTTGGTTTTACTTTAAAGCCGGGTCTGCGTTTGGAAACCACCAATATTAACGGCCGTCAAGTAATTCCTAAAGACACTACACTTGCTATAAAACGAACTGACCTTTTTCCGTACGTTTTTTTACGGCATAATTTGTTTAAAATTTTTGGCATACAGCTGGTGGGTAATGCGGTGTACCGCCGAAGCATTAAAAGGCCGTACTACGAAATATTAAATCCTTATCCCCGGTTTGTTGACCAGTATTTGTTTGAATTAGGTAACCCAAAACTGCAGCCGCAGTTTACCACCAATTACGAGTTGAATGTAGTGTTTAATGATTTTCCGGTTTTTGCATTTGGTGTAAATGAAACCAAAGATATTTTCAGCAGGGTTACTTACCAGGATGATGTATCAAAAATTGCTTTTCGCACTTATGATAATTTGGGTAAAAACAAAGAATTGTATTTTAGAATTGTAGGTGGCATTCCGCCCGGAAAAAAATATTTTTTTTACATGGGGGCGCAACATAATTACAACAAATACGAAGGCTTTTATCAAAATAAATTATTACAATACACCAGAGGCAGCTGGCGTTTTTTTATGTACCATGAATTAAAAGCCACACCTACGCTTACATTAGACCTGCAGGGCTTTATGCTTACCCGTGGTTTTGTTGATTTTTACGAACTGGATAAATTTGGAGGTTTATATTTTTCTGCTAACAAAAGTGTTTTAAAGAAAAAAGCAAATATTATTTTTTCGGTAAATGATGTGTTGCGTACCAACCAGGTTTCTTTTAATTTAAACCAGGGCAATGTAAATGCCAATGGCAGCCGCATAAATGATACCCGAAGATTTGGAATAACATTGCGCTATAATTTTGGATTAAGTAAACCGAAAGAGAATGCGGAGTTTGGTACGCCGGTTGAAGGGAAAGAAAACTAATTTTTTGAGCCAGTCAATTGTACATTAATCATCTTCATTGGCGTCGCACTCTTCAACATTATTTCATTATTGAACATTACAGACATTGTATGTTTAAATGCTATTCAAATAATTCTGATGCAACCGCCACACTTTCAGGTTTACCAACATCCACCAAATTATCACCGCTGTGGTCGTAACCTAATATAACATGTTCTGCTGCTAAATCTAAGTAACTGTCCATGATAGAAAATTTTCCTTCTTGTTTTATCAAAGAAAAAATTTCAGGTTCATAAATTACCACACAGCTGTAAGCCATTTCTATAAGGTTAGGTTTGTTTATGGAGATTTTTGTTTCACCTGTTTGCAAATTTTTCCAGCCACACAAACGGTTATCATCATCAAACAATAAAACCCTTGATGATTTTCTGTTGGTAACACCAAATGTAACTAATGGTTTATGCTGCTGATGAAATGCCATCAGTTTATGTAAATCTAAACTGGTAAGGATATCTACATTTAAAGAAAAAAATGGTTTGCCATTATCCAATAAATGTTTTGCTTTCATTAATCCACCGCCGGTTTCTAAAACTTCATTGCTCTCATCGCTGATAACAACATTGCTGCCCCAGCCATTATTTTCTTTTACGGCATCAATAATTTGTTGTGGAAAATGATGGATGTTTACTACAACATCTTTAATACCATATTGCTGCAGGTATTCAATATTGCGTTGCAGCAAGGATTTGCCATTTACTAAGGCAAGTGCTTTAGGATGTGCATCAGTCCACGGTTTAAAACGGGTGCCGAGGCCTGCGGAGAAGATTATTGCACGAAGCCCCCCCGCTCCGCCAGCTGGCGGAGAGCTTTGGTCTCTGCTAACTTTTAATTCTTTTACTTTTTTGTTGATCTGTTCCAATATTAGTTCAGGATTATTTTTTACTTGTGAGTTTGTGAAACGCAAGACTGATACACCCAAATCTTCAATTTCTTTTTGCCTTATTGCATCATTTATTTTTACATCATCTTTATAATGTACGCTACCGTCAATTTCTATAACAAGCTTTAATTGATGGCAATAAAAATCAGCAATGTAAAATAATAGTGGGTGTTGCCTTCTGAATTTTACGCCCAATTTATTTCCTGATAAATATCCCCATATAACTTCTTCTTCCCAAGTACAAAATTTTCTTAATTCTTCTGCTCTTTTAAAAAGTAAATAAGACGCCCCAAAATGCATGTCTTTTATTTGCCCCTTCATAAAAATAAGTTACAGTTTTAAAAAGCGATATCGAATTTGAGGTACAGCTCCCCTTTAGGGGCGGGGGGGCTCTGTCTTCCAATTTTCTTTATTTGTATGTTCTAAAATAATTTTCACCTTAAACTTATTTCTTAAATGCCTGGCAATGGCTTCGGCTGCGTATACACTGCGGTGCTGGCCGCCGGTACAACCAAAGTTGATGGTTAAATGATCGAATCCACGCTTAATATAATCCTCTACAGAAATATCAATAATACTGTACACACTGTTTAAAAAATCGGGCATCTTAGTTTGCTGCTCTAAAAAATCTTTAACCGATTTGTCGAGACCCGATAAATGTTTATACGCATCAAACCTGCCGGGATTTAAAATGCCCCTCATGTCAAAAACAAAACCGCCACCATTTTTTGTTTCATCTTTTGGGTAACCGGTTTTTATGTAAGAAAAACTATTTATCGTAACCACTAACGGTGTATCGTCGCTGGCTTGTACAGGTGTAAATTCCTGAATCACTTCATCACTTATACAAAGCTCCAAAACTTTTTTAAACTCCGGTACCGCAATGCCAATACTTTGGTTATTAATAAACCATTTTAAATTTTGTAATGCTAAAGGAATGCTGGTTAAAAAATGTGCTTTTCTTTCAAACAAACCTCTAAAACCATAAGCACCCAAAACCTGCAGCAAACGAATTAATACATAACCGTTGTACTGGCTTCTGAAAACATCCCGGTCAACAGTTTCTTCTACAATTTTTTCAAACGAGCTGATGTAATCTTCCAGTAAATTTAATTTCCAGTCGTCGGGTAAATTTGCTTTAGCCTGCCATAATAAAGAAGCCACATCATATTGCGGCGCACCCTTCATGCCGCCCTGGTAATCTATAAAATGTACCGCATTATCTTCACTTACCATAATATTCCTGCTTTGAAAATCACGGAACATAAAAAATTTATACTCGGTATGAGAAAGATAATTACTTAACGCTTCAAAATCGTCAATCAGTTTTTGTTTATCATAAGGTTTGCGTAAAGCATCTAAAAAATAATATTTAAAATACAGCAGGTCGGCCATAATGGCCTGTTTACCAAATGAAGTATTGGTCAGGCATTTTTTATAATTCAAATCATCGTGGCCTTTTACCTGCAGCAATGCCAACTGGTGTAAACTTTCTTTGTACAGATCATATACCGTTTGCACATAACCCTGTTCTTCTAATTTATTTAACAGCGATACATCACCAAAATCTTCCTGGATGTAAATATCTTTTTCGCTGTTGATGCATAAAATTTTTGCTGTAGATAAATTTTTCTTTTTAAAATGCTGAGAAAAATAAATAAACGCATCGTTTTCTTTTATGTTGGCACCGTAAGTGGCAATAAAATTTTTATCTTTTGTGTATAAACGAAAGTAATGCCGTTCGCTGCCGGCCTGTGGTAATTTATCGATAGCAGTAATTTCTTCTTTTGAATAAACGGCAAAGAGTTCTTTTATTCTGTCGGTGGTGGTAGTCATTCATTTATATTGTTATGGTAAAAATAGTTTAAAATGAAGGAGCTGCCAAAAAGGTAATATCTATAGCCTGCGTCCTAAAATAAATGTTGTAAATTGCAATAAACAAAATTTTCAATATGCCACGGATTGCAGGAATAGTAACAAAAAAAAATATTAAGGGGGAAATAACCCATGTTACCATTGATGTTGAAAAACACAGAGAAGTAATTACACCGATGCTTTACGAACTGGGAATAATTGAAAAAAGTAAATTTCAGCAAGAATGTGAAAGTGCCATTAGTTTAGAAGATTTTAGAAAAAAAATCCACAGCAGCATAAATAAAGCATGGAAAAAATAGTAATTCTCCCTGAATTAGAAAGTAAACTATTCGATCTTGTTTTTATATTGTACGACAAAGAGTACTTTGGTTTTGTAGAGAGTGCTCTGGCATACGTGGACAAAATTGTAGATTTCATGTACACCATACCAATTATCCGCCATAAAAAAACTAAAAATAATAAATACGGAACGTTCTATTGCAGTTATAAATCCAATCCTTCTACCACATGGTTTATTTCTTTTGACTTTGAAGATGATACTTATCTTATAAAAAATATAACCAATAATCATACAAAAGAATATCTGCAAATAATATAAAATACTCAAGCCTCTCTCAAAAAACGCCAAATTTCTCACACTTCTCTTTTCAACTTATTATTTATATATTCGTAGACTCTTAACCAATAAAATAATTATGGAACAATTACCAGACAACCTGAACAATCAAACTCCTATTCCGGTATTTAAAGTAGATCCTATCATGGTTTTAGTTTTTGGGATATTATCCTGCGGGCTATACCTTATTTACTGGAATATTAAAATGGCTGAAGTTTTAAATGCAGTTGCAGATAAAGAAATTATTTCGCAACCTATTGCAATTTTTGCCGGATGCTGTATGCCGGTAAACGTTTATTTTTATTATTTAGCCGGTAAAGAAGCTTTACCAAAAGTATACGAAAGAACTGGCGAACCGCTAAAAGATCAGTCTACATTATTAATAATTTTAGGATTTCTTTTTCCGGTAGTTGCTGCAATGATAGTACAAGGTGACGTTAACAAACTATACAATTAATACAAGAGATAAACGTAAGTGGTACGGAATTACCGGCGCCTTAGTAACGCTGGTAATTCCGTATTTTTTATTATTGAATAATGGCAATCATCATTTAGAAACGGACCAATCCCTTTGCCCTTTTAAAATGCTTACGGGCTTTCCCTGCCCTGGTTGCGGCATCACTAAATCGCTGGTATATTTTTACGAAGGCGATATTTACAAAAGTGTAAGCTATCATATTCTTGGCCCGTTTGTAATTGTATTTTGTTTATTTACTATTGCAGTACTTACAGCTGAGCTGATTACTAAAAAAGAATATTTTACAAAATGGTTGTACAATAAAAAATTGGCTTACGGCTTGGCAATATTTCTTGCAGTGTATCATATTATCAGGTTAGGATTTTTTGTGTACGCTAATTCCTGGGAAAGTATTTTACAGCAATCTGTGTGGCAGTAGCATATAAACTTTTCGCAGGTAACTTTTCAGCGCCGCTGTAATAAAAAATAATGCAGCCCTCCTTTGTAAACTTCTCCATTGTTGTCTGCCTTCTAAAAATATTTTATAATAGGTTAATCTGTTGGGTAAAAAAAATTACCACTTTAGGGTATTGTACAGAAAATTAAAGGGTATTAATTTTAAATAATTAAACTCTTTAAATTTTATCATTATGGCAAAACAAATCTTCAAAGTTCAAATGGATGGTGTTGAACTTACAAAAACACAGGCAGCCGGTTTACAAAACGCAATTAACACTGCTGCTACTTCTTACATTGCAAAAAGTTTCAGGCCTATTCCTAAAGACAGTATCTGGGGTATGAAAAAGCCAGAGTGGCTGGGTATTTGGATTAAAAAATTTAAAGACCTGCAAGGATTAAAAGCTGGCGGTTTTAAACAGTTTTAATACCACAGCCAATGAAAGAAACACAACACAAAACCTGTCCCAGTTCTTTGGGGCAGGTTGGTTCAAATTTATTAGGTGTGGTAAATCCATCGGGCACTGTTGGTTTTTTTAAAGACCCAGTAAAAGTAACGCAGGAGTTTATGGATGATGCAGGCGACTTTGAAACCCTGGAACGGCGTTTCCGCTTCAGCAACAAATGTGTGCAAAGTGGATGCAAACAATGGACCGGTAAAGAATGTGGTGTTATTAAAGCGGTGCTGGCCCTTGATAGTATTCCTGCAAAAAATGATTTACCTGAATGCTCAATAAGAAACAACTGCCGTTGGTTTTATCAGGAAGGCGCAATTGCCTGCAATGGTTGCCGCTATGTTATCACCAATGTTAGCGAACCGGCGACAGCAGCAATTACTGAATAAAATATTTTGAACCATTAACCTTATCAGCATTAAAGTAATGGGGTTACTCCCCCATTACTTCTTCTTTTCTTTTTCTAAATTTCCTCAGATCACTGCCATCCATTTGCACAATGGCCGGATAAAATTTGCCCAGCACATCTACCAATGCAGTTTGACATTTCATCACTTCATTAATATCCTTGTAAGCAAAAGGTGCTTCATCCAATCCGCCACCAATTAATTTTACGCCGTGTTCTTTTAATTCTTTTTTCAATGCCTCATGCGTAATATTTGCCAATGCTTTTGTACGGCTCATCTTTCTGCCGGCACCATGGCTTGCAGAATGTAAAGATGTAAGTTCTCCTTTACCTTTTACAATAAAACCCGGCGCAGTCATAGAACCTGGAATAATACCCAATACATCTTTACCAGCAGGTGTTGCACCTTTACGATGTACAATTACTTCCTTTCCAACATACATTTCCTTCCATGCAAAGTTGTGGTGGTTCTCCACCATGGCCAATGGTTTTTCGCCAATGGCTTTTGCAATTTTTGCATGTATGGTGTGGTGACAGGCATTTGCATAATCGCCTGCTAAATTCATCGCTAACCAATACTCCATTCCTTCTTCAGTATCTAAATCTAACCATGCTAAATGTTTGGCTTCTTTTGGCAATACTGTTTTTTGCATGGCAATCTGTGTGTAATGATTGGCAATGTTGGCGCCCAACCCACGGCTTCCGCTATGGCTTAATAGGCCCACATAATTTCCAATTGGTAATTGCATCGGATTGTTTACATCCGTAATTTCTACTCTACCAAATTCCACAAAATGGTTGCCACTACCGGAAGTGCCTAACTGCTTTAATGCTTTATGTTGTAATGGTTGCAAGAAATTTATTTCAGAAAATTCTTTTCTATCCAAAACTTCATGTTCAGTTCTTTCTGTAAATTCTCTTCCTGCACCAAACAAAGTATTGGCTACTAATTCTCTTTGAAAATTGGCTTCTCTTTTTTTCAATTCATCAGGGTTAATAGCGAAAATGCTAAGGCACATTCTGCAGCCAATATCTACACCTACTGCATACGGAATGATGGCATTGTTAGTTGCCAGCACACCACCAATTGGTAAACCATAACCCTGGTGTGCATCGGGCATTAATGCACCAGCAACAGCCACAGGTAATTTAGCCGCAATTTGCATTTGTGCTAATGCGCCTTCTTCAATATGTTTTGCACCGAATACATTATACACAATACCTTTTTCATTCAAAGGAATTTCTATTGCTTCGGTTTCTTCCACTACAATTAATTTTTCTGCTATCTTTCCTAACACTTCATCTGCTACATAATTTTCTGGTGCAGCCAATACATCTTTTAAAATTTGTAGAGCTTCTTCTTCTGTTGAATGTTTAAACTGTGTACACATTACATGCATGGCCACACTTACTACCGGCCCTTCGGGGTAACCAATAGCACGGATCTGTTTTCCTGTCAACTTCAATTTCATAATTATATTTTTGATGCCGGATTCATTACGGCAATAATTTTAATTTGCTCGCTTTGTTTCGCTCCTTAATAATTTATTTTTTCTCTCCAGCTATGAAGGCAAAACCTGCACTGTTCAGCCAAAGGCGTTCTTGCTATTTTTTTACACTTTGGACACAAATTTAATTTCAGTTCATCTTTGTGTTCATTCCAGATTCTTGTTGCCACCGAAAGTTTAAAATTTTCATACCCATTCTCCAGCAATTTTAAAACAGCCTCATCATTTGATAAATACTGTTCTTCATTTTGATACTTATGAAATCTTATCCTGTTCCCATGTGCAATTCTGTCAACAGCTATTTTGTGCCTGTAGGCTGCGCCTTCTTGGTCATTCATGCGGCCACAGTAATCCCAGATGTAGGCAGCCAGTTCCGGATATAATTCTTTATTTTCCATAATACAGTACTTTAGTTATTTAATAAAATTTCAAATTAATTTAGTCCTAATGCGCTGGTATTTTTAACCCCATTGCTTTCATCGCCAGTAAGGCTTGTGCATTACCCAAAGCATCATTTACCGGGTTATGATCGTGTGTTGTTTTACGGAATAATTTTTTCCATTCTGCATTTAAGCCGGTATCCATCTTCATGCCGCAATACAGATCGCCAATACGCCTTGCCGAAAACCCAAAAGGATTTTTGCCCAGGTAGGTATGAAAATACCAGTTGATCCATTGCCAATCGAATGCCGGATTATCGCTGATAAAAATCGGCCCGTTCTTCGAATTTTCTGATAGCCATTTGGCAAAATCTTCCATCACTTTTTTGGGTTCCTCGAATTGCTCATGTTGCTGCCTGCTAATACCGCTTACTGCTAATGCCTCCGGTATCCATTGTTCCGAAATGGGTTTTGTTTTACCATAAAATGTTTTGCTTAATGTTGGTTCCAGCACCACGGCACCAAAGCATACCATCGAATATTGATGTGGTATGGGGCCGTCTGATTCAACATCTACTATAATGTAACTCATTGTTTTTGTTTTAAAATTTTAATACTTTTTTCTTGTTTCTTTTCCTTCTTATTTTCTCTTTGGTTTCAATTGATCTCTAACAAATTTTTGCGCTTGCACCTCCTGCCCCATCGGGGCAATACGTTGGTAGAAAAATCAATCCGCATTCAGGAAGTCCCGTAGGGACGACAGCTATCTTGCGTCCCTACGGGACTTTTGACTTCTGAATGAACTTCTTTTCTACCCACCTTATGTCCCGATGGGACAAGAGGTAATTTTTTTGATACCCGCTTTAGTTTTTTCATGCAGCATCTTTGCGTCGCAATCCTTTCATCGACAGGAATGCTATTTAGCTTTTATCGAAGCGAAGAATAAAATAACTTAGTTATTACTCCATCGACAAGCGTAGTGTTTTATCGTTATTCAATTTTCGTATTGCAAGAGTTAATAAATATTTCCCTGCATACATTTTAATGCCAATAACTTCTGTAAGTGTGACGCTTTGATATGCATTTTCGTTTTTATCAGTCATGTCATTTGCTAAATCCATAACTTTATCATATTCTTCCCTTCCTTTTAACATTCCTTCAATTTGTCTATACCCAACTTCCTTGATATTTTCTTCAGGTTTGAAGACTTCATTTGCTTTCAATGCAGTTATAAAAGACTTATAATAAAAATCAAAGGATTCCTTTTCAAGGGCTAAATGAATATCAGTCTTTGCAAACATGCCTAATGCAGTTATATAATAATTGATTGGCTCAAAATCGCTGGTATTATAAATGCTTGAAAAATATTCAAACATAATTTTAGTTACAACCAAATGATCTTCTGTAAGCACCAATTGTTTTTCTTCCCAATTAATTTTAAAAGCGTTTGGCAATTTCGCAGATAACTGTTGCTTATTTTCTATATCAAAAACCCTCTCATAGTATTTATCAGTGTCAACAATTATATTCCAATAAAACAGTCCGTTCGTTGCAATATTTAGGGCGGATACAAACAATTTACTAAACACTAAACCGTGATGCCACAAACCGTCCGCAGTAATATAATTTCCAAAAGTTATTTCGATGATTAAAGTATGATTGTCACCACCTTTTGATAATTCTAGACCTTTAAACTTTTGATTAAATGAATTAAGTACATTTTGCCTAATAGAATGGGATTGTGAAATAATTTTAAATTTCATTTTCCATTTTGGCACAACTTTATCTTTCCCAGCATCAAAACTCCTTTTAAGTTCTTTTTGCAATAATTCCTTTAACTGTTTTTCCTCTATCTCAAAATGGTTTTTTAACCAGAATATCCATTCTCTAACATTAGCAAACTCAATTAATTTTTTTTGGGATTCATCACTAAAAATAAAAGCTCGTTTAATCTTGTTATCCGTAGCTTCCATAAACCAAGCCATTTCAATTTGTGCGTTATCATTCTCTTCAATTTCTCCTTCAACTTTTGAAATTTCTAGTCTTGCTTTAGCAAATCTAAAACAACCAATAGCTTCTTCGTCTGTAATCTTTTCAGATAAAGTGCAATTATCCAACAAATCAGTATAAAGAACATCGAGTCTTCTGTCATGGAGTTTTGTTGCCATGTCTTTATTGCTATCTAATTGCTGCTTGGTTATTTTTTCCTCCATGAAGGAAGGCCCCCAAATTGCCCAAAATAATTTCTTCACATGGTCATCAATAGGAATTTTACTTTTCTCGCCATCAATATTTTCATTTACGCTCAAATTCTGAAAACAAATAAATATTTTTCCAATTTCCTCAAGAGCTAAAACAGAAAGATGAAAAATTATATGATTAGCATTCTGATTAATTAGCAATTGTGCAGAATGCAAAGCCACTTCAGCATTTGTATTGCAAAAATTTCTGAATGTTTTGTATTTACTTAAATTTTCTGTTTTCATTTTTTAAATAATTTTATTTCTTTACATAAAAAAATATTCCTTCTTCGCTTCCATTAAAGCTCAATAAAGATATGCCGCACAAGAGTCCCGAAAAATCGGGATGTGCCATGCGACCCGCCAATGAAGCCAAATAGAATTTCTAAGTTCAGTGCAAAATTGTCTGAACCTAGATTTGGGCAGATTTAAAAGATTAAAAGGATTTAAATCGTAATCATCCTATCAATCCACCCAAATCCCTGTTCAGATTATTTCTGCGCCACAAATATCTGTTTCAACTGTTCAATCAATGCGCCGTTACCACTTACGCTGATGTTGCTGATTTTGTCGGCAATTTTTTCAACGTATTCCATCTCTTTCAATTTATACAACATGGTATTGTCTTCCATTAATTTGGCAGTGTTTAACAAACTACGGGTGCTGGCGGTTTCTTCACGCCGCATGATGCTGTTGGCCTGTGCATTTTTTTCTGCTACCAACACTTTGTTCATGATGTCCTTCACATCGCCTGGCAAAATGATATCCCGGATACCGAAACTGTTTACGGCAACACCCAAATTTTCGGCGGCAGTTTTTACCGCTTCCAAAATAAATGGTGCTATAGCTTCTTTTTTCTCCAGCAATTCATCAAAACCATAAGCGGCTATATACTCCCGTAGTGCTAACTGAAAGGCTACGTACAATTGCTTTTCGTAATCTTTGTTTTGCAAAATTGCTTTTTCAATATCCACCACTTTGTACTGGGCGTAACCGTTTATACGCAATGCAGCTTTGTCTTTAGTCAAAATTTCCTGACCATTGATTTCTATTTGCTGCATACGGGTATCCGCTTTTCCCACCACGATGGTAATGCTGTTCTTCCACCAGTAATAAATACCGGCAGGCAGAGTCTGCGCAAACTTTCCATCAATGAACAAGACCGCTTTTTCGTAATGCTCCACAGTGTAGGTACGCACATAAGGCGCTACCAATTTGTTTTGCAACACGGCACGGCTGATGTTTTCAGTAATGTCGATCTTGCTAGTATCAGCTTTTATAAATTCGTAGTTGTTTACTGCGTTTTTCCAAAAAGCATAACGGCCTGCAGTTAATACCTGTTTCAACAAACCATCCTGGTACTGCAACACAATTTCGTTATCGCTTACTTCAATTACCTGCAAGGCGTTGGCTAATGCAGCATCCTGCAACAGGATGTTCATTTCTGCAGATGTATTAAATTGTTTGGTTACATCGTATATCAATACGGTTTCATTAAACCACAACCAGTAGTTACCTTCAGTTAACATTTTTTTGTACACACCATTTTTAAATACCAATGCTATTTGGTAGGCGTTAATTTTTATTGGTTTCATTTTGTTTTTATTTTGCCCGCTGATACTTCGACATGCTCAGTACGCAGATGGCGCTGATTAAATTTTGTTTTAATAAAGTTGAAATTGGTTGCCATTCTGTAATCACGGAAATGAATGGTTAACAGATTCGGGCTGACAGTTGGTTTACTATTATTTACCAAAATATTTTTAGTAACGTTTAAATATACAAGTGCCATTTGCTACCTGCTAATTTTGTCATTTGCAAAGCGTTTACTGAACTTGCTTTGTTGTAAAAGTTGCAACAACTTTACAAACAGCAGGCAACGCAATTTCTACTTTAATACATCACCATTTTTTAAGAAGCGGTGTACTTCTTTACTCTACATTAACGGTGTAGTGCTCTACCAACTGAGCTATCCGATTTTGAGCCGGAACAGGAGTCGAACCTGTGCTTGGAGTTGTTGCTCTAACCAACTGAGCTATCCTGTTTTACCAGGAGAAGGAGTTGAACCTTCGACACACAACTTGGTGGCTGGCATAAAGTACAGTAGCAATAGCATACAGATAGTTATTACGTCTGCACTGTTGTGTTTTAAAACACTAACCTGGTTTGCTTTCTGCAGGTGTATACCAGTCTTGCCGTTAAGCAAGCTTTTGAATTGAATTTTTACTTCAACAATATTTTAAAGAACTTGTTGTTTTTGTTTGATAACACAAATCTCCAACCTATGTGTGCAATCTATTTGCACAGTAAAAATTATTTATCCAGGCAACTCAATGTTTCATAAACCTCATTTATTTCTGTTACAAACGCTCCTGTATAGTTTTGCATTACCAATAACTCTTCTATCCTTGATTTAAAATTTAAAATGGTCACTTTATCGTTTAGCCACTCATTCAAAAATCTAATACTATCATCAGCAAAAGGATTATCAATACTCAAATTCCCTTTCCTTGTCATCTTAACTCCAGACGCTATAGTTTGAACAAAATGCATTAAAGCACCGAATCCTTTTGCTTCTTCCCACATTTCAATTGTCCAGCTAATATCAAAACCCGTTTTTGAAAGCATAATAATTACGGCTTCCAGATCTTCAAAATCAGCAGCAGGATATTTTGCTAAACATTTTTTAAAGAACGATTTCATATACTCCTCCAGAAAAGCTGCTTCCTCTATTGACCATTCTCCAGGTCTTAAATATGCCATTCTGCTTAAAGTTATTTCTATAGAATGTGCTGGAAAATTGAATTCATTAATTAGTTCCAGTAAACGTGGCAGAAAATATTTGTACTCTACCGCTTCAATTTCTTCCGGCATAGCCGAAGTATTATAAATACTCAACAAGTCCTGCGGAATTTTATCAACTGGTAAACTTATTAAAAACTCTTGTTCTTTTTCACTCACACAACATGGGCATACATCAAGTTTACCATTAAGTTTATAGCCGGCAAACAGGCCGTAACCTTTTTGTATGATCTCCTTCATTTCCTTTTCCATAACACAAACTTCAACCTCATGTGTGCAATCTATTTGCACAGTAAAATTTATTTTCACTATTTTTAAAAAAATATTCAAAATGCCCGTTAACCGCAATGCACTCATCCGCTACCGCACTATTGACAAATGCCTGCAAAACCGCCGCCGCAAATGGACCATCGAAGATTTGATTGACGCCTGTAATGATGCCCTCTACGAGTACGAAGGTGTGCATACCAACATTAGCATGCGTACCATACGCTTAGACCTGAACACCATGCGTAACGATTCATTAGGATATAATGCACCTATCATTGTTAAAGACAAAAAGTTTTATACTTATGACGATGCGGAGTATTCCATTGCTAACAGTCCACTTACTACGCAAGACCTGAGTATACTGCAGGAAGTATCGCATTTACTCCGTCAGTTTAAAGGTTTTACCCACTTTAATGAAGTGAGTGAAATGGTGAATAAACTGGAAGACAAAATTTACAGCGAACAAAACCAACAGGCATCCGTAATTGATTTTGAAAAGAACGATTTACTTACCGGTATTGAATGGCTGGACATTTTATATAAAGCCATTGTAAATAAAACCGTACTGCTGCTCACTTACCAATCTTTTAAAGCCAGGCAGGCTAACGATATTATTTTTTATCCTTACCTGCTTAAAGAATACCGCAACCGCTGGTTTATACTTGGTATGAAAAAACAGGGCAAAGAAATTATCACGTTCGCCTTAGATCGTATTCAAAATATTACAGCACATGACAAAGAACTTTTTGTGCAGCACAAAAAATTTGAGCCATATACTTACTTCAATAATATTATCGGTGTTACCCGTAACTATGCCCAAGAGCCCACTACTATTTTGTTTTGGGCCAGCCAGCACCATGCACCCTATATCAAAACCAAACCTATTCATGCATCGCAAAAAATAGTGGAAGAAGTAAAAGGCGGTACACATTTCAGTATTGAAGTAATTCCCAATTTTGAAATGGAAAGAGAACTGATTGGCTTTGGCGAAGGCATTAAAATTTTATCGCCAAACAATATTGTGCGGCAGATAAAACGAAAAGTACGTTTGATGAATGAACTGTATGAGTGTTAAGGAAGTCAAGTCTTAAAGACTTGACTTCCTTTAGCCGGCTGCTTAATTCATCAACACTTCCTGCCTTCTAAAACCAAAAACTTGTGATCTTTCCACTACATTTTCTTTTTCATCCGGGTTTGCAATTTCTGCTATCGTCATTGGTTTGGTAATGGTTTTGGTAAAGCCAAAATGATTGGATAAGCGTTGCGATTTTTGTACATCCAGTTTTCCAAATTCATATTTTGCTATCAACCTTCCTTTACGCATCAAAGCACTATCTACCAGCGTAAGCGAATTATTAAAAGTGCAGATCAGTTGTACATTTAAAAAATCAGCCAGCAACCCGTCGGAAATATTTAATAAATTAGATACCGATGCATTGCCACTTAATTTTCTATCCATAATAATATTTTCTGCATCTTCAATTATCAAAATACTGTTAGGGTTGCTCACCAGCAACTCTATAAATTCCGGACTGCTAATATCTGCTGCTACATTGGGCGACACAAACAACACCCGCTTTTTTATTTTGCCAATAAGGTAACGCAGGTACGTGGTTTTGCCTGTGCCCGGTAAACCGTGCAGCAATACAATACCTTTGTCTTTATCTTTTGTAAGCCGCTTACAAATGATATCACTTACTGCTTTAAAATCATCTTCATAAAAAAGACCCAGGTTAAGTGCAGTACGATTTACTTCCAGTTGTTTTAACTCCAAACCGTTTCTGCCACGGCTAATGAGATTTATCTCTAATGGTTTTCTGCGTTGCTTTTCCCTAAACTGTTTCATCAGGTTGGTGCAGTCGTTTATAAAATCTTCCTGCATACCACTGTGATAAATTTCGCAGTAATTGGTATCAAACTCCATAACGCAACCGTTTTGCAAAATCATAAAAGTTTCATCAAAAACGTAGCGTTTTTTTCTGCTGTCGTAATAGCGGTACCCGTGTACTGATTTTATTAAATGGCTAAATTTTTCTTTAACAGATGTAAATGCTTTTTCGCCATCAATGCTGTTGATATAATTCGCACTGGGTATTTGCCCAAAGCAATACAGGTACAGTGATTTGCCACTTAAAAATCCATTATCAAAAATGCTGTTGGCATTTATCATTTTTTGATTGGTAGTATGTTCCATTTTGTTATTTTATTTTTTTATAAATAAGCATTCAAAACAAGCCCTTCCTGCATAGCCCATGCTTCCATATACTTTTTTGCTTCTCCGCTAACAGGTTTGTTCATTTTTGCTTTTGCCTGTACCACCCTTTGCAAAGGCAAATTAACTTCTATGGTTGCCATAATATCCAGTAGTATACCACCAGAATATTTACGCAAAGAAAAAATTGCCGACTTTCCTTTGGCACAATAGAAAGCATAAGTGCCCACACAATTTTTCATTGCTATTCCTTCTTCCGTTAATTTTCTTGATTCTGTTAATTCTTCCAGCACCACAAGTTCCGATTTTTTTTCTGCACGGTATCCTTCTATGCCGCATGGTTTCCAAACCTGGTTAACCCTGTTGTGAGAAAAACGCTGATGCCATGCATCACTTTGCCTGAACAGAGATTGCAATGTTCTTCCTTTCAGGATATAGTTTTCATTTTCTCTTTTCGCTTCTCTTACATAGTCGATCAGTTCAGTTAACTTATTAAGATTAAACATGCCGCCATTTACTATTAATTGTATAAATGATTCCCAAAAATCTTCATTGCAATAAAGCTTTGTACCTATCCATGAATAGGCGATCCTTTCTGCCAGCCTGTCTTCTCCGTTTAATCCTTTTACCTGTGCCCATCGTAATGCTTCGGCAATAGAAAATTTTGAAGGCGCCAGTAAAAAATAATGTCCCATTTTTTGCGTAAACTGAATAGGGATATTTTTCATTTCTTTCACCCTTCTGCCATCGCCAAGGTGCATTAACCATTGCAGGTACTGCATATTTTTCGTTTCGTATAAACCCTGGTATAAAAAATCAGGTATTTTATATTTACAAAAAAGATAAGCAGCCAATTCTTTTACCTGCGCTGCAGGTTGTTTTGTTGCAGGTTTCCATTTAAACAGATCCTGTTTCCAATAAGCCCGAAACTGTACTAAATTATACAACACCTGAATATATGCTTCGCCATTTACCAATGCAGTTTTTGCATCAAGTTGTATCAATACATCTCTGAAAAATTTTCTATCGACAGCTTTTGCTTTTGACGAAAAATTGTTAAAGCAATCATTTATTTTCCATATTCTTCTGTCGGAAAATGAAAAGCTCAGGTCTTTACCCAAATACAATTGCCCGATGATTTCTTCAAATTTCTTAAACCTTTTCCTGGAAAATTGCAGCGCCTGTGCAATCACTGCTTCCTGCTCTTCTGTTTTCAGCAACTGTTTTTCCCTTTCGGTTTTATGTTTCTTTGCCATGATAATTTATTTATACCCTGCAGAAAATATTTTTCTGCATTTAATTAAATTTCTTTTCATTAATTCATTATCACTGGTATGTAACTTTTTCATTTTTATTTATTTTTTAAATATCATTTTACTTTTTTAATTATAAAACCTGTCCGCAAGTCCCCTTCAGGGGATTTAGGGGCTTGTACTACTGCACCACTTTATTAGCGCAACTGCTGCTTGCAAAAGCATCAGGCTTGGCTTTAAAAACAAAACCCATCCCCATAATATAGCCCATGGCTTCTTTTAACGCATCGTTACTTTTAAAAGAGGGGTTGGTGTTGATATCGGCATGCACTTCCATATCTACATTGTACACTGTAAAAATTTTGCACAGTGCATAAGCAATGTCAATACTTTTTGCAACTTCCAAAAGCATCCTTTGTTTAATACTCATTTTTTGCAAAGTAGTTACGTTGTGTATGTACATAAAACCACCTTTACCTTTTCGTATAAAAACTATAACGGTGGCAAATTCAGTTTCTTTACCCTTTACCTGGCTATCGGTACCAATACATACTTTTAATTGATGGCCCATTTCTTTTTCTTTTATAACGGCAGCCCTTACCTCATCTTCAATAGAGATAATAATTTTTTCGCCGTTCAATTTTCTCCATTTCTGTTGCTGTGCCATTTTTTACCCCTAAAGGGAAATTTGATTGTTAATTATGTTTCCAACATTTATTCGTTGATGGGGCGACATTGGCGACGCTCCATTCAACATTTTTTCTTTGGTCATCTTTACTTACATTTTATTTTTTGTCTGAACTGGGATTTAAAAAGATTTATGGGATTAGAATGATTGTTTACAAATCAAAATTCTTTTAATCATTTTCATCTACCCAAACCTGCCTGCCGGTAGGCAAGTCCCCGTTCACACATTAGCGGACGAAACAAGATTCGAACTTGTACAGTTGCGGCTTCAACGCAATGCTCTACCATTGGAGCTATTCGTCCATTTGTTTGCAACAGATTTTTTGATTGATTCTTATTTCCTCAGTATCGAATTTTTCTGTTATCAAACAATTTTATTTTTTTACCCCGTCAGCGGTTGCAAACCCTGACGGCGGTTAAAGCGGAGAGTAAAGGATTCGAACCTTTGCACCAAATAAACGATGATGGCTTAGCGGGCCACTACAATACCACTCTGTCAACTCTCCAAATATTTCTTTGCGGAGAGAAAGAGATTCGAACTCTTGATCCGCCAACCGGCGAACAGTCTGTTTTTCCGCAGGATGCTGTGCACAAGACAGCATCCATGACCATCCGGACTCTCTCCATTGTGTGAGTGGATGGATTCGAACCATCTAAGTCTTTTGAACAGCAGGTTTACAATCTGCTACGAATCCCCGTCTTCGTTGCACTCACATTTTTTTGAGGATGAAGAAAGATTCGAACTTTCAACATGATGCCTAACAAACATCTGCTCTACCGTTGAGCTATTCATCCATTATTTGTTTGAAAAGAAATTTTTAAAGTTTGCTGGCATTAAAAAAATTATAGCATCCATAATCCTTTTAATCATTTTCATCCACCCAAATCCCCGTTCAAACAAAATGTAGTTCCGGTGAGACTCGAACTCACAACCCCCGAATTAAAAGTTCGGTGCATCTAACCATTGAGCTACGAAACTATTTTGTTGCGCCTACAAGATTCGAACTTGTATTAAAAGCTTATGAGACTTCTGAGTTAACCATTACTCCAAAGCACATTTTTTTGTTGGTTTAGAAAGACTCGAACTTTCATCTCTTCATTCGTAGTGAAGTATTCTTATCCATTGAACTATAAACCAATCTTCTTGTACGACTTTCAGATTTGAACTGAATACACTCATCTTATGTTTGCCTTTCAGAAAGAAAGGAAGACGATTATGTTGCCATTACACCAAGTCGTAT
>JAYURK010000018.1:0-2395 GCA_043756235.1 Ferruginibacter sp.
TAAATTTTTACCGCAAACGCATCAGCAACAAAAGGAGTTTCTAACGCAATTGGTATTTCTGTTATTTCAGCCTCAACATATTCAGGTGATGCCTTTGCAAATTGTGGCGGAGCAGCACAATCATATTTATTCCAGATGGTTTTCCTTCCTTCGCTTTCAATTTTTTCTGTAATAAACCAACCGGTCATAGTTCCATATCTGGGCCCGCCCGATACTATCAGTTTACCATTTGGTATCATGATATTGAGTGTAACCATTGTATTATCGCCGTTTACAACAAATTTCTCTTCACCGTTTTTATTATTGCCCAGGTAAAAAGTAACTTTGGAACCATTTACATTAATCATACAATCTGCTTCAACAGTAACTTTTTCTGAAATCTTTACCGATGCTGGATTAACAAAGTAAACATTGGTTGTGTTAACATTCTTTTTCCCTTTTTCAACAGACATTTCCTGTACATTAATAACAGTTGCAGTAAATGTTACATTGGCCCCTTCTTCAATTTTAATCTTGCCAAAGTCGTTACCGGTAATAGTTGCGGTAACACTTTTTTTAATGGTAAGGTTTTTATAGTTCCCATTATACGTTCCATTTACAGTAACATTTAAATTACCAGACCCACCCGTACCATTATAAATTATAAATGGAGGGTTTGGTCCGCCGGTTGCAGGAGTAAAAAACCGGTTGCTAACATTGGCAGGCAATTGCACACTGATATTTTTTGCCTTTACAAAGAAAGGATTAAGATCGGTATTTTTCTTAAACTCTGCGCTGCCATTGGCATCCGTAACACCAACATCACCATTGATATCATTCTCTTCTCCAAATTTAGCAAACGATTTTGCATAAATGATATAACCCGTATTGTTCTGGTTATCATTTACCGTTACAGTAAACTGGCATGTTGCAAAGTTGCCGCAGGCATCAGTTGCTTTCCAGGTTATTGTTGTAATACCTGTATTAAATGTAACACCGCTTAGTGTGCTGCTTCCCGATCCAGATGTAGCACCGCTTAAAGTATAAGATAAGCCAACAGCACCAGCACAATTATCGGTTGCACTTAGTACATTAAATTCGGTACCAACAGCCGTGTAAGTACAATACCCATTATTGGTTAACCTGGTTTGATTTGTTTTGCAGGTAACAACAGGTGCTGTATTATCTGCCACGGTAATTGTTTGCGATTTTGTGGTTGCATTGCCGCATTGGTCAGTGGCCGTCCAGGTATTTACAAGTGTATATCTTGCCGGACAGCTACCCGGTGTGATCACTTTAGTATATGTGATACTAACTGGGGAACAATTGTCCGTTGCAATAACAGTTGATGCTGATAACGACGCATTTACAGTACCCAGTGCCATAGATGCTTTCAATGCATTACCATAATTATTGGAAACCATGATAGATGGAATTGTAATAGCAGGAGTAGCAGCTGGTGCACCCATATTAGTAACGCCATCGCCGGGTTGGTTATTAACAACAATCACAGCAATTGCACCCTTATTCTGTGCATTTAAAACTTTATCAACAAAGAAGCAACTACCACGGTCAACAACAGCAATTTTACCTGCCAGGCTATTGGAAACAGGTTGACATGCATCTGCAGTATTTCCAACCCCATCATTTACCAATTCCAGATTAGCCGTAACAGGAGTTGCAGTTAATGGCGGACCAAATACAGCTATACCGAAATTGTATGTACCATCCAGGTTGTTTGAACTGCTGTTGATGTTTAAAGGCATCAGCGGTAAAGGATCGGTGCATTGCAGTGTTACACTTGCCGGCACTGTTAAGGTTGGTGCTGTGGTATCTGCCACAGTAATTGTTTGCGATGCTGTTGTAGCATTACCGCAACGGTCTGTGGCTGTCCAGGTATTTACAATTGTATAGTTTGATGGACAGTTACCGGGTGTAAATACTTGCTGATGCGTAATGGTTGTAAACGAACAAGCATCATTAGCAATAACTGTTGGTGCCGATAAAGATACATTTACAGCACCGGCCAATATCTCAGCCTTAAGTGTATTGCCATAACTATTTGATACCAGCATCAACGGTATTGTAATCGTGGGGTTAGGCCCCGGAGGTAACCCCATGGTAGCTACCTGGTTGCCTGGTTGATTAAAAATAAATATTACGCCCACTGCGCCGGCCAATTGCGCTTTGTAAGCTTTGTTTACAAAAAAACTGGTAGGTGGTGTGCAACCACTTCTTTCTATAACCGCAATTTTACCCGTTAAATCATTGGTGATAGTATCGCAGGCATCATAAGGATTACCGGCATTATCTATTACCATTATTGCATCTGCTGTTAAGGGCGTTGCTGTTAACGGTGCTCCAAACACAGCCGTACCTACATTATAAGTACCATCAATAAAATTAGGACTGCTGT